>JAZDGZ010000159.1:0-2039 GCA_043806375.1 Pseudomonadota bacterium
TACCGGCACCTCCTGGTATGGGAGAAGGGACCGGAAGAGGCTGTAACTATTCCGCCCCACGACGTGCTCGGCCAGAACATGGCCTCCTACCTGAACCATTCAGCGAACAACCCCGTTCCCGAAATCATCCGCCGTTCCTGGCCCATACTCAAAGACCATCCCGTAAACCTGAAGCGGCGACGGGCAGGATATAATGAGGCCAATTCCATTTGGCTTTGGGGTCAGGGAAAGGCCCCGAAACTGCCTCTTTTCCAGGATAAATACGGCCTCAGGGGGGCCGTCATATGTGCCGTGAATCTCCTGAGAGGCATCGGCATCTACGCCGGATTTGCACCCATTCTCGTACCAGGAGCCACCGGGTATCTCAACACCAATTACCGGGGAAAGGCGGAAGCCGCCCTTGAGGCCCTTCAGGATATGGACTTTGTCTTCCTCCATGTGGAGGCCCCGGATGAGGCGGGCCACCACGGGGATCATATGGAGAAGATTGAGGCGATCGAGAATTTTGACGGCAAGGTCGTAGGAACCATCCTGGAGGGACTGAGGGGTTTCCACGACTATCGCGTCATGGTGATCAGTGACCACCTGACCCCCATTGTGAAAAGGACCCACACCAATGAACCGACCCCTTTCGCTTGGGCATCCAAGAAGGAGATCGAGGCTGAACAGGAAGGTTCCCCCTTCACCGAATCTTCCGCCCTGAGGAGCGGTCTCATCTTTGATCAAGGCCATGACCTGATGCCTGCATTCCTCTTTGGGGACTAATACAGAGGCACTCATTTTCACAGAACGACACTGAGTTCCTCCTCACCCAATCCCCCTCTCCCGGACTGGGCTGGCCCTCGCATACTCTCGACATAAATCCGGCATAACTTTCTGATCTCACGTTTTATAATCTGAACCGCAGAATACCCGCCTGCCATGCAGGCTGTTTAGCGCTGCAACCATAACGCCGGCGCCAATGAGGGAGGGAATAAATCCCTCCCCTACGTAGAGGCGGGGTTTACCCCCGCCACTCCCGAATCTTCGTAAAGGCATTGCGGGCAGGTCAAACAAGGAATTTCGAATATCGAAGTGCAACTTCATCATTCTGCGGTTCCTTGTTCGATGTTCGATATTCCAATTTTTGGACGTTTACATCCAGACCAAAAACACCCTCCTTTGCGCAGCGTGGGAAAGGATTACCCAGCGAGCGGAGGTGGATGGGGTGAGGGGGCTTGGATGAAGGTCATTACACCTTGACAGGATGCCCGTTTTTACATATTTTGGCGACTGTCTTTGGTTCGTCGTCGGTTGTCCTTTCCGAATGGCCGTAGAGCAACATCCTAGCAGGTTGCTGAAAGACACCTGCTGGTGGAAAAGGGATTTCCGTTGTTGTTCCCCGTTTTTTCGACTGACTACTGACTATGAGCAACTGACAATAGACCAAGAGCAAAGGAGATGCAGGAATGAACATTCTTTTCTTCGGCCCTAATGGAAGCGGCAAAGGCACCCAGGGCGCCATCGTGAAAGACAAATACGGGATACCCCACATAGAGACAGGCGTCATTTTCAGGGAGAATATCTCTCGCGGAACAGACCTGGGAAAAGAGGCCAAGGGTTACATTGATCGCGGTGATCTGGTCCCTGACAGGATTACCATCCCCATGATCCTCAACCGCATTAAGGAAAAGGATTGCGCAAAGGGGTGGCTCCTGGACGGATTCCCGAGGAACCTGACCCAGGCCGAGGAGTTGGACAAGGCCCTCAAGAAGGAGGGGATCGACCTCGGCGTGGTCATTGAGATCGACCTTGACAGAGAAATCGCAAAAAACCGTATCATGGGCAGGCGGCTTTGCGTCAATGACAACAACCATCCCAACAACATCTTTATCGATGCCATCAAGCCCAATATGGATAAATGCAGGGTCTGCGGCGGTGATCTCAAGACAAGATCGGATGATCAGGATGAAGGGGCCATCGATAAGAGGCACAACATCTACTACGATACCAAGACCGGCACCATGGCCGCCGTCAACTATTTTAGGGGCCTTTCGGCC
>JAZDGZ010000160.1:0-2853 GCA_043806375.1 Pseudomonadota bacterium
AATTCCTTTGGAACCATGGGGCCTTTGTGTCCCGAGCATTTTGCGTCCTTGCATCTGAGCGGTGTTATGCTGGATCGTCTTGACATGGAACGGTGCAACTACGTCCTGTTGGCGGGAAGGACCTTTGGCGGGGGCTTTGCCATCTCCAGCAGCAGCAGCAGGAACCTGGCGCAAGCCGTGGAACGAGGAATGCACATCGTATGCGTGGACCCCAAATTCAATCGAGAGGCCCAATTTGGAGAGTGGGTCCCCATTCGACCGGGGGCCCATGCCGCACTGGGAGCGGCGTTGACCCACTGCCTTTTGCACGAAATCGGCCGGTACGATGAATGGTGGCTCAAGGTTCGCAGTAATGCGCCCTATCTGATCCCCGCCACCGAGCAAACCCTCGATGGCAGCCGGGTTATTATGGAAGATTATGTCCGGGACCCGGAGACAGGTAAGCCCCTGGTTTGGGATGAAGAGGTTCAGGGGTCGGTCACCTTCGACCATGCCAAAGGGGAGACCTATGCCCTGGAAGGGACCTATGAGGTGAATGGGCAGACGGTCAAGACTTGTTTCCAGGCCCTCAAGGACCACGTGGTCGAGTTTACTCCCGAGTGGGCCAGCGAGAAGACGACGATCCCGGCTGCCAAGATTCGGGATATCGCTTCCAATCTCGTCAAAGAGGCGCGCATCGGGGATACGATCCATATTGACGGTTATGAGTTTCCTTACTCCCCGGCGTGTATTGACATCGGTAGAGGGGCCGTGACCGACGGGCTGGGGACGCAGACCTACAAGTTCTACTGTGGGATCAACGTCTTGCTGGGAAACTCCGATGTGCCCGGGGGCATGCTGGGATGCCAGACCATGGACCAGAAACCCTGGCTCTCGGCTGACAAGGACGGGATCTTGAAGGCGCGATTTATGATGAGCGATCAGGTCACAGGAAGGCCTTTCGAGTTCCCTCCCCGGGGGCTGGCGCCGGAATGGCTTTTTCCTGCGGGTCACACATTCACGCCCTTGATCCATGACATTATCCTTCATCCGGAAAAGTGGTATGTGGATTTCCCTGTCAAGGCGGCGATTGTGCACGCCGCAAACCCCATCTCTTCAAACGCCAATTCCGAGGTCGTTCTGCAGGCATGGCAAAAAATTCCTTTTGTGGTTTCCATCGCCTATGGGTTTGATGAACCGACTCAACTTGCCGATATTGTACTCCCGGAAGACTCCTCTCTTGAGCGTACCAATGTCTATCGATTGCGGCGCAATGAGAAAGAGTGCACCGACGAAAACCGAGGCTTGTGGGGAACGTTTGTTAAAAGACCGGCGGTTGAACGGGTTTATAACACGCGCAACTGCAACGATATCATGATCGATCTTGCAAAACGTTGCGGGGCCTTGCCCAACCTCTACAAAGAATGGAACGAAAATACGATCGACAATATGGATCCTTTAGGTCCCGAGTGGCCCAAGGCCTTGTCCGAAGAATACAAACTGGATCCCGACGGATACTACACCTGGGAGGAGGTTGTTGAGCGCAAGTTAAAGAGTGATTTCGGACCCGAGGCCGGCTTTGCCGATTTTGAGGAATGCGCCTTCAAACCTTACCGGGTGCCGACAATCAAGGAGACCTATAATTATTACTATGCGCCTGAAAACAGCATCCGGCAACCCCTCTATTTTCATAGCCAGGCTGAAATCGGCAAGAAACTTAAGGAGGACCTGGAAAGGGTCGGGGCAAGGCTTCCCGGCTACACAAGCGTGGATGAGCTTGTCAAAAATTATTCCGGTTTCGGGATCTGGTTTGAGACGCCCGACTATGGAACGACCGAGGAGTACCCCTTTAAGGTCATCAACTGGAAGGTTCATTTCATGACAACCGGGAATCAGGACTATGTGGGGAACCCATGGCTCCAGGAGATCTTGGATGATGCGGTCCCGGATTTGAAAAGAATTCTTGTTCATCCCATGGGGGCTGAAAGGACGGGGCTGGAAGAAGGTGACGAGATCATCGTCGAATCCCAGTGGGGAGGGCGGACCGAAGGGAAGGTGCACATCACAAACTTGATCCACCCGGAAGCCCTGGGTATTGGGGGCAGCTTTGGACGTAAAGGACTGATGAGAAACCCGATCGCCTTGGAAGGCCCGTCCTTCAATGAACTGCTTTACGCCCATCCGCCGGCCATCGAGCCTATCAGTGCGGCTCTGTGTAACTCACCGCGCGTCAGAGTCTTCAAGAAAGATCGATCATCATGTCATGAATGATATCTCCCCAAGTGATGGGCGGCTTATTGATTTGTCCAGGGCGCGTGCCTCCTTCTATGCCTTCCTGAATATCCATTTCACGGACCTGCCGAGTGAGCAATTTAGTCGGGAGTTGCGAAAAGAGGAGTTTAGGGCCGCTCTGAGGGGGTTGGAGGGGGACAAGGGGGTGCATCCGGAGATTGCCCTCGGGGCTGCCCGCATGGAGGCCTTTCTCAATGGAACCCAGGACCTGGATGCGCAAGACCTGGCAGAGAAGTTGGGCATTGACCGAACCCGTCTTTACCGGGGCGTGTCGCCAGGCTATGGACCTGTTCCCCCTTATCAAGCGCTATGGGTTGAAAAGGAGGGAGATCTTACGGCGTTGCTGAAGCGAATATGCAGGATTTACGCGGAGGGCGGATTTTCCTTTAAAAATGGTGTTCACGAAAGGGTGGATTACATAGGAATTCAACTCGACTATTTGGAGCAGTTGGTTTTGAAGGAAATCTCAGCTCGGGAGTCAGGCGAGGAACCGGCGGTTCAAAAGGCTTTGAACCATCAGAGGTCCTTTTTGCTGGAACATGTTGGCCAATGGGTGCCAAGGTTTGTGTCAAGCGCTCTCAC
>JAZDGZ010000161.1:0-6712 GCA_043806375.1 Pseudomonadota bacterium
GTGTCGAGATGAACCCTGCTGAACATGGTCGAGGCCTCCAGGGTTTTGAACACAGGATTTTCCTCAAGCTGTTCGATAGCCTCTTCCCAATGGATTGCGCTGATCTTTCGGCGCAAGACATAAGCATTTCCCCTGTCTCGAATGACCAATAAGACGGGGTTGGTTTTCAACCATGTGCCCCTGACCCTTGCCCCGGACATCCCTGAGGCAATACGCTCCAAGAGTCTGTTTTTTTCCTCCAGCTCGGGCAGCTGTCTCACTTGAACGCGTTCAAAGATAAACTCCTCCTCATCGATGGTCACTTCCTTGAGCCGCGTCGGGTCAAAACCCAGATCCATGAGATCGCCAAGGGTCAAGGAATCGGTATAGGCCTTTCCCCGCTTATTCAGCCAGGCCACGAGGTTGGGTCTGCGGTAGTTGGGCAGGGATTCGATGATGTGGGCGGGCTCTATTTTGAGATCTTCCGGAAGTCGATTCAGCAATGCCAGCTCCCCGTTCCCGACGGCATTCTTCTCCGCCAATTCGCGAGGGGCATAGGATTGGACCTTCAGCCTTGCCACCTCTTGTGCAAGTATAAACTGTTCCATGGAATCACCGCCCGTATAACCCACCAGGTTCCCGATACGGCGTCTGAAAGAGATCAATTTGGTCACGAAACGGGTAAAAATAAACCGCATGAATGAGGATGACTCACCTTTTTGCAGCTCCGCCTCAAAATAGGTCAGCAGCGACTCGTACAGCTCCCTGAATTCCGCGATCGTTCGCTTGACCATCCTCACATTTTCCCGCATGTCTATGACGGTGCGTTTCCTCTTCAGATGATAGAGGAGTTTCAAGACAGGCTCCTTCAGATCTTTGCCCTCGAAATTCGGCGGAATAAAGATCATATATTTATCATCCTTATTCGACATTGAATTGCCGATGATGGCTTCGATAGGTTTCCAGGACCGCTTGAGATAAATGTCATAGGTCGCGTCTTCACGGGGAATAATGTTATCCAGGATGCCGACCGCAGATTTATTGACCAGAAAATCACGGAAATGCTGCAGGATCTGGGTCCCCAGCCCTCTTCTCCTGAAAGGCGCCGCCACCTCAACATATACCAGGTAGTAACATGGAATCGGTTTCTTCAGATAGAGCATATTGAGGCGACCCAGGTTCTCTCCTGTCTCTGCAATGATCTCGAACAGGCGAAAACCGTTGTCTGAATCTTCAGGTTTCAGGCTGCTGATCCTGCAGCCGGACACGGTTTCATTGACAAGATCCCATAAGTCATTGAAAAGGTCTGCGACAAGGGGGGCTTCGGGTAATCCCAGGCGCATCCCTTCATCAATGAGAGCGACGAGACCGAGCCTTTCATTGAGACTCAATGGCCTTCTCCTCTCAAAAGGCCGTATGATGGAAATCTCCTGGGGCACAGCCTCTGCGGTCGGCGATTTCACTTCCACTCCCTGTCCATGACAAGCCGGGTCCTCCGGCCCTGAAAGAGAAAAGGATAACTCCTTCCCGTTCGTTTGAGAGCGTTTGATCATGACCTTGCACAAGTCATACATGACCTTAAATGGTTGGATATCGGTAAGACCGCTCACAAATAGGGCCTTGTCCATGGCGATCTTCTCCGCCACCTCCCCTATGCTCAGCCTCTGCAAAAGTTCTCTGTGGTAATTCTCCGTGGCTTCCATTGCCTTTTGCAGATACCCTCTCACATCGCCCTGCACCACCCCGTTATGGCTGAGTGCGGCACGATTGGCCGGCAGAGCGGAAAGTTTCCGTATGCTCTCACAATAGGCCTCAAGGGACTGGAAGTAATTGGGCCAGAACATGTCTTTTTCAGGGACGTAAAAGCCGGTCGTATCTCCGATAGCCAAGGTTCCTTCTTTTTTCTCGTATAGAGAGATATGACAGGGGGAATGGCCGGGGGTGTCGAGAATTTCCCATACAACGCCTTGCCCCAAGTCTATCCTGTCTCCTTCCTTGATAACAGAGTCCGCCTCAAAGGAATAGCTTTCAAGAGGGCTTGGCAATTTCCCGAGTTCCGATCTGGCTTTCATGAGTTGGGCGATGCCGAGGTCGACCAGGAGAAATTCCTTGACCAGGTCCTTGCTTTTTAGAATCTCTGCGCCCACAGCGCTCGCCAAAACCCTCAGATGCGGCCACAAGCGCTTCAGATGGGGAATGGCGCCGATGTGGTCCGGATGTGTATGGGTCAACACAACGTATTCTATCTTCTTCGGATCGATCCCCAGGGCTTCAATTTGACTCACGATGATGTCAAAAGTCGGTCCGGTCCCCCCCTCGACAATCATTCCCACGTCCCCCATGGACAAGTAGGCAGGAAAAGAGGGCGTGCCCAGTTGATAGAAATTTGATGTGATCGCTATGGGTTTATGCATTATCTCATTCATATCATGTCACCATCCATTTTCGAATCATTGATTGAGGAGAGAGGCGCGCCCTGCCGGGCACACCAAAAAAAAAGCCGTGGGCTTTGCTTCACCCACGGCTTGAAAGTCAGATCAAAACAATCAATCCATGGGCAGACCTCTCCCGTAAAAATAAAAATAGAAGATCTGCCCTGATTGACTGCTTGCCATAACCATCTTGACCTTATACCTTTTTTTGCCGGACGCTCTTATTTCTATAGGAGCGGATCATCTTTGTCAAGGCTTTTTCTTAAGCGGGACTTAGATCCCTCGCCCGCCGTCTACATCCAGACTGATACCGGTAACCATCACGGAGTCATCTGAGGCCAAGTACAATGCCGCCTTGGCAATATCCTCGGGTTGACCTATGCGCCCCAGCGGTATGGTCGCGAGCATCCCCTTCTTTGCCTCCTCCAGCTGGCTGCCTTCAAAATTCTTTGTGAGGAGGGGCGTATCAACAACGACCGGATTAATACAGTTTACGCGGATTTTTGAAGAAGCCAGTTCTATGGCAAGGGCCTTGGTCAATATGATGACAGCCCCTTTGGAGATGCTATAGGGACTCAGGCCTATTCGGGGCCGCACGCCGCTGATAGAGGCCGTGTTGATGATGACCCCTCCCCCCTGTTTTTTCATAATCGGGACTGCATACTTACAGCCCAAAAACACGCCCTTCACATTGATATCCATGACCTTGTCCCAGAGGCTTTCCTGCACTTCCTCTATGGGGACAAAGGAAATCCCGATCCCGGCGTTGTTGAACAGGATATCGAGCTTTCCATACTGATCCGCAGTCGTCTTAATCATCCTCTCTGCGTCGCTTGCCTTTGATACATCCGCCTCAATAAAAACGGCATCTCCCCCCTTTTGCTTGATCATGGCGACGGTCTGCTCCCCGCCCTTCTTATCAATATCCGCGATCGCAACCTTTGCCCCCTCCTGTGAAAAAAGGATGGCGCTGGCCCGCCCGATTCCGGATCCGGAACCGGTAATCAGTGCAACCTTGTTCGATAGTTTCATAAATATCCTCCTCGTGTGACAGGCCTATTTGCCTTAACACCCCCAACAACTTACCCGCCAAAGAGCACTCCAGGAAGCCAGAGGGCTATCTGGGGAAAGAAAAAGAGGAGGGCCAGGCCTATCACCTGGAGGACCATAAAGTCCATCATCCCCCAATAAATATCTGACAGCTCCCATTGCGGGGCCACCGCTTTTAGGTAGTATGCAGCCATTGCCACCGGAGGGGAGAGAAAGGCTGTCTGAAGATTAACCGCCACCAGGGTGGTGAACCACAGGATGTCGATCTTGAGCTGCTGGACCACCGGCAGTAATATGGGAAGGAAGATGAAGACGATCGCAGGCCATTCGAGCGGCCAACCGAGGATGAAGATCACAACCATGAGGACAAGGACCATCACCATTGGGGAAACCGGAAGGCCCAACATGGACTTGGCAATCATGGTACTCGTCCCCAGCCTGTTAAGAACCGACCCGTACATGGTGGAGGCCACGCCGAGAAACATGACCATGCTGCTCGTCTGAAGGGTATTGAGGACCGCCCCTTTAAGGGTGTTCATGTTCATACGCCCGAAGATGATGGTCAAAAGGACGGATCCTCCGGCGGCCATTGCCGCCGCCTCGGTAGGGGTTGCCAGCCCCATAATAATGCTGCCCAGGGCGGCAAAGATGATCACGCTGATCGGAACGATGCCTATACCAAACTCTTTCAGCACTTCTCGTTTTGAAACAAACCGATCCTCAAGGGGCAGGGGGGGGCCGAGTTCGGGCCTGAGATAGCTTTTGGTCAAGGCGAACCCGATAAAGAGGCTCGCAAGAATAAGACCGGGAATGATGGCTGCCGCGTATAGTTTGACGACGGAGACGCCGACGATGGGTCCCATCACCACCAGCATGATGCTGGGAGGGAGAAGGATGCCGAGGCATCCTCCCGCGGTGATCGTCCCTGCCGAGAGCCTGGGATCATACTTGCTCTTCGTCATATGCGGGGCGGCCATGATTCCTATGACGGTGACGGAAGCACCGATGATGCCGGTGGCCGTGGCAAAGATGGTGGAGGTCAGAAGAACCCCGAGATACAATGAGCCCCTCAACCCTCCGAGCATTAGCTGGAAAGATCGGAAGAGACGCTCCATGAGCCCGGCTCTTTCCAGAAGATGACCCATGAAGATGAATAAGGGAACCGCGGCGAAAGTCTCCTCCTTCATCAGGCCGAGGGACTGGTAGACCATCAGATCAAAAACCGTTGAACCGAAGCCGATGTAGCCGAAGACGAACGATAAAATGACGAGCGTAAAAGCGATTGGAAAACCCGCGAAGATTCCTATCAAGAGGGCCACCAGAAGAATCAGACCGATGAATTCAGGGCTCATAACCATTCACCTCGGAGAGCGGCATGGAGACTTTTCAGAAACTCTGAGACCCCCTGGATCAGGAGAAGCAGAGTGCATGCGGGGATAACCGTTTTAAACGGGTAAAGAGGGGGCCGCCAAGGGCTCGCGTCAGACAGCTCCAGGATACTCCAGGCGTGGACGGCCGAATCCAACCCCGCCACAAAGAAAAAGATCATCCCCGGAAAGAAAAGAAAAAGGTAACAGATGACATTCACCCAACCCTGGCGTCGCGGTGACCAGTTCGCATATAAGACGTCTGTCCGGATGTGCCCGTCTTTATAAAGGGTATAGGCCGCCCCCATCATGCACAGGGTTCCATTGAGCATATAGGAGACGTCGTAGGCCCATACCGTGGGGGCGTTGAAAAGATAGCGGGAGATGACCTCATAGATCAATCCGAGCATCAGAGGAATGATGAGCCAGCTCATCACTTTTCCCGACCATATGGCGATGGGGTCAATCAGCCCTATTGTTTTAAGAAGTCTTTTGGGAGGCTGTTCCACGAAATATACTCCTTGGTGACAGTGCCATCAAAACGCAAATAGGTATAATAACAAAGCTCCTTGTAGGAGACTGAGTCCCTGAAGGACCCTGATCTGTCTTGGATACTTTGAAGAAAAAGGCAGGGCCTCTTCACGGCCTCTGCCCTTTTCTCAAAGACGTTATCACTTTTTATAGTAGTTCTCCCCCTTCCAGTAGTACTGGATGGCCATACCATAGGGAGGTTCACTGATCCCTCGATAAGACACAATGCGCTCAGCCCAGGCCTTCTGAGATGCCAGCATCTTTGCAAAGAAGGGATTTTCTTTGGCCTTCTTTTCAGCAAGCCTGTCCCAGGCCTTCAAAATCTCCCTGTTGATCTCTTCCGGCACCGCCTCCACGGTCACGCCATGTTTCTTGACCAGGGTCTCCAGGTCTATGCTGTTCTGTTGCATCTGTTTCAGAGTGGAGTGGTAGGTTTCTGCCATGCAACCGGACCTGATAATGGCCCTCAGGTCAGCAGGCAACGCGTCGAATTTCTTCTTATTGAAAAGGACTTCCATGTACCCGGAGGTCTGCTGGAGGCTTTTCATGATGTAGATTTTTCTAACGGTGTGAAAGCCCATAGCGATGTCGTTGCAGGGACCGCTGAGTTCCGCTCCGTCGATGACGCCCCTTTCAAGGGCCGGCACGATTTCACCCGGGGGCAGGGTGACCACGGCCGCTCCCAATTCCTTGAACACTTCTCCCGACATCCCTGAGGTTCGGAATTTGAGCCCCTTGAACTCGGCAACGGATTTGATGGGCTTTTTCCACCAGCCCAAGGCGTCAGCATTATCGGTGAGGGCCGGGAAGCTCACCACGTCGTATTTCAACTCCTTCTGAAGCATTTCATTATAAAGTTCGAGTCCCCCTCCGATGTATATCCAGCTCGCAAAGTCCTCTTGGGTCATCCCGTATGGGCCGCACGGAACACCGCCGTAGAGGGTTGCGGCGGAATTCTTGCCCGTCCACCAAACCGGGCTGGTATGGCCGCCGTCTATCACCCCTTTACTGACGGCGTCAAGGATTTCAAAGGTGGGCACGATGGCGCCGGCGCCGAATGTTTCCATTTCCAGCCGGCCACCGGCCATCTCGTTGATCCTGGCTGCCAGATCCGTGATGTTCACATAACGGAAATCTGCTGCCGGCGCGCCGCTCTGGATCTTCCATTTCATGGCCTTTTGTTGAGCATAGGCCGGGCCTGAAAAGAAAAAACCCGTCACAAACGAAACCGCCAGAAGTGCAAAAAACATCTTCTTCATCTCCAAAACCTCCTTTTGAGTTTAAAGGGTTAAGGTCATGACCGGAACAGGGGCTTCGAACACAATACAAGCCTCATTCACGGCCAAGAAAAAA
>JAZDGZ010000162.1:0-2386 GCA_043806375.1 Pseudomonadota bacterium
CCCGCACAATACCGCAGGCGAGGCGCCGACCCGGAGAATTTCTCCCTGCCGGCCGGCCTTCTGCCGCCTTTTGCGAGTCTTGATCTGCGGTTCCGCTACAGAATGAAGATATGACTTGGATCAGGGTGAGCGGGGTATATATCGAATCAGAGTCTTTCCGTATTGATCTTGTAAAGGGTTGTCCTGGGGGTATTTGTGGGTTTTTTTGAAGTATACCCGTTGCGTATAAATAAACTCTGAGGGTGACCCCTGTCAAGAGAAATTTAGTTTCTTGACGATCCTTGACGGCCTCGCGCGAGGCACTTTTTCATTGACACAAAAACTTGCCCCTCTCTATACTCACGATTCATAAGATGGAGTCCTTAACGATGGATCAAAAAGCAAAGCAGAAGATTCTGTTCCTTATCGCGATCTTAGGCCTCGCATTTGCCGGGCTTGCCGGGCTCGCCGAACACGTGGCATGGCTGCAGGCCCTTTGTGCCGCTTTTAGCGACGGCTGCAAAGAAACCGCTGAGTTCTCCTTGTTTCAAATCCCCTTGTGGGGATGGGGGTTGGCTTTTTATGCAGTCTTGGCCTTGTCGGTCTATCGGATGCCTTTCCTCTTTTCCTGGATCATGGCTGTCGGCATTGGGGTTGAAGCCGCACTCATCGTCATAGCCGTCTCCATGAAGGCCCTCTGCCTTTTTTGCCTGGGAAATCTTCTGGTCATCCTCCTGCTCTTATTTTTTTCATTCGACAAGAAGCTCTTCTGGCGAACCCTTGCCATAGGCTCATTGTCCTTTATGGTTTCGATCTTTCTCATCCCCAGGCAGAACAAACCTCTGGTCTCAGGAGAACCCCCGAAGGAGGTGCAGATTGTTGCCAAGGTGGCAGGGGAAAAGCTCACCCGCGAGGAACTGGAGAAATTTCTCGCCGGCCAACTCTATGACCTCGAATCGCAGGTTTTCCGCCTCAAGGTGTGGCAGCTGGAAAACATGATCGGCCGAAAAATCCTCCAAAAGGAGGCCGAGAAGACGGGGATCACTCTGGACCAATTGATCGGTGATAAGAGGTTTTCCCAAGGCATTGAGGTGAGCGAGACCGAGGTCAACGAGTACCTTGAACGAAACTTTGACCGTTTCAGGACCTGGCGTGGATCTCCCCAGGAGCTCAAAACTCGAATTCGGGCGTCTCTTCACCAAAAAAAAGTCGATCAGAAGCTCTTGGATTACGTTAAGTCTTTGTACGCCGAGTATGACGTGGCCGTTTATCTCAAGGAGCCCGATTACCCTTATACGCGGGTCAAAGTGGAGGGTGATCACTTCACAGGCCCGGCTCAAGCCCCGGTGACCGTTGTGGAATTTTCTGACTACCAATGCCCGGCCTGCCAAAAGATCCACGAGGTGGTGCAAAAAGTCAAAGAGATCTACAAAGACCGGGTAAAATGGGTGTTCAAGGATTTTCCCCTCACACAGCACAAAGAGGCCGCAAAGGCGGCTGAGGCGGCCAGGTGTGCGGGGGACCAAGGCCGTTTCTGGGAGTATCAGGACCTATTGTTTCGCGCTCAAGGCGAACTCGCCCCCGAGCGCCTCAGGGAATACGCGGCAGGACTGAAGCTGGATCTGAAGGCCTTCGAACAATGCCTGGATGAAAAGAAACATGAGGAACAGATCAAACAGAATATGGCCGAAGCCAAAAGGATCGGCGCTGAGAGACTTCCCACCTTCGTCATCGGCGGAAAACTGATTACCGGCAAGGTCTCTTTGGAGCGCTTTCAGGAACTCATCGATGAGGAACTGAAAAGGGCCCATGGCGGGCCCTAGCCGGTCCATCGTCCTCCTGGCGCCGGCCCACGAAGGGGGGAATAGGGACATAATGCTGCAGGGCGAAAACTCATCCCCATCGCTATCATCTTAGCGTCATTTGAATGACGAATGTCGAACAAGGTTTACCCGCCTTCGGCGGCGCCAGAGGCGACCAGGGAATTTCGAATCAAGAAGTTCGAATTGCCGTGATCATCCTTCGGCGTTCAGCATTCCTTATTCAATATTCTACGGTTCAAAACCGGCATCCAGGTTATTTTCAACTTCTTCTCAAATCGCAGATTAGTGTCGGGCTAACAAGTTAATAGATCAATCCCGCCCTCTCCCTGACCAAATCGAGTGTCGGGGTCGCCTTGGCCCTGGCTTTCTCGGCGCCGGCCTTCAGGATCTGCCTGATGCGGTCCGGGTCCTTTGCCATTTCCCTTCTCTTATCCCGGGCCGGTCGAAAATACTCCCACATGCGGGCAAAGAGGTCCTTTTTCACCTCACTGTACTTGAGACCTCCCCGCCGATAACGGTCGGCGAGTTCCGCCTTTTCTCCCTCCTCCATGAACAGGGATATATTGATGAAGAGGTTGCATTTG
>JAZDGZ010000163.1:0-3266 GCA_043806375.1 Pseudomonadota bacterium
ATCCAGTACTTGGATTCATCTTCGCTCAGGTAATCCGGGTGGCTGGGCTTTCTCATGGGGTGAATGACTATCGGCAGATTGTATTCCGACATCTTTTCATAGAGCGGCATAAACTCCGGCAGGTCCAGGGGCTTTTCATCAACGGGGGTGTGCAGATAGACCCCCTTGAACCCCAGGTCTTTGATCGCCCTGTCCGTCTCCTCCAGCGCGGCGTCGATGTTGTTCATGGCAAGGGTAGTTAAAGCGGCCACAAACCGATCCGGATATTTGTAGACCAGTTCAGCCATCTCATCGTTAGCCAGCCGGGCCAAGTCAGCCGCTTTGGCCGGCTCGGCAGCGTGCTCCACGGGTATCCGGCCCAGGGTTAATACCTGCCTGATGGGCTCATAGAGATCCATGATCCGGAAACGGGCGTCCAAATCATATAGAGGTCTGCAGGGGACAACATCTCGGTCGTGTAGTTTCGGAGCTATCTTATAGAGGGCTTCCTTGTAGTTGGGTGGTACTATGTGGGAATAGGCGTCAATCTTTAGGGAATAGGGCTGCTTCATGTTCTTACCTCCTTCCGATCAACCGGTTCGTCATCTTACACTTCATCCCGTTTGCCCGCAGCATGTGTTTTTGTACTCTGCGAGTTATCCGCCTCACGCTCATACGAGCATGGATATGGGAAACTCGTAGGAGACACATTCGCTTGCGCAGCTTATGCGGCAGTTCCCGCAATGCCAGCATTCTTCAGGATAGACAACCTTAGGACCGTCATCGGCCAGGGCAAGCACATAACCGGGACAATCTTCCACACAGGTGCCACAAAGACTGCATTCTTCCATATTAAATACCGGCGGCATCACTTACCTCCTTGTAGGCGCGCTATGTCACCGGGACATAACGCCGAAAGATTGTTTTGTCGTATGATTTTAGGTTTATAAAAGGATCGCAACTCTTGGTCATGGGGAGCCGGATCACACCCCCCAGGCCGTCTTGGGCACGCCGTTCTCCTGCCAGATCACAAAGGGTTTCGCAAGAGCAGGATTCGGCTCCGGATAATCTGTTCTTGAATAAAAGGTGCGACCGCTTTCCTTCCTCTCCATGCTCGATCTTGTAGCAAGTTGACACATCTTTATCAGCTCGGCCGATTCATTCGCTTTCATCAGTTCATGTTCATTGGGGGCCTTGATTTTGTCCAAATAGCCTTCAAGGAAATGCAATTTCTCGAGGGCCAATTCCATGCCTTTGTGGCTTCTTCGGTAGCCCATATAGTAGTTCATCACCTGCCTGACGGCGCCCTCAAATTCCTTATAGCTGATGCCGTCTTCCCTTTTCGCAGGGCTGAAGATCCGCTCCTTTTCTTTCAGCACTTCCGTTTCATCAATCCCGGCCAGGGATTCAGTCCGGGAGGAGGCTTCAGCCGCTTGACGGCCCGCGTAATACCCCGCGCACATGGCGCCCGAAAAACCTGGAAACGGGCAGGCATTATAAAGCCCGCTCACATTGGTTTCACCATTTTCAAGCGTGGCCAGTTGACCGCTGAAGGAGAGTTCTGAAATCTCGACTTCCAGGGGATGTTTTGCGAAATCAATGCCTTTTTGTTTGCAGTAATCCAGATAGGTCGCCTTATCCCCGGGCATGAGCACATACTGAAGATGGTGCACCTCGTCCTTGTCCATATGGGTCATATCCATATAAAAGGGAGGCCCTTTCCCTTCCACCATTTCCTGATAGGTGCCTGAGATCTGGTTTCTTCTTATGCCGTTCTCCCCCATGGGGTCGTATTTCCCCATGAATCTTTCCCCAAGGGCATTCAGTTCGCGTCCGCCCATGCTGTTGATACCGTTCATGCCCGGCGCCCCGAAACCCTTGGGGAGGAGGGTCGCCTTTTGTTCCGTGTCGAGATTAAAGAGCTTTACACCGGCATCGTAGGCCAGGACAAAGTGACTCCCCGTATTGTAAGGGGAAAACCATATGTTGTAGGGATTGCCGGTTGAATTGGTCCATCCCCGGGTTGCCACTCTCCCCAATGCGGTTATGACCTTCTTGGCCCTGAAGACATAAAAGCTGCCGTCAAGGACATGGTATCCGATACACCCGCTCACGCGGCCGCCGGTCTTTAACAGTTTCGTCACCATAATGTGGTCCATGACGTCGATGCCCAGGCTTCGCATTTTCTTGGCGATAAGTCTCTTGATGTTATGGCCGTTCCTGATATGGATCCACCAATGACCGGGTTGCCCGAATCCCACCGTACGATGATAAGACCCATCCTCATTTCTTATCAACTCAACACCGACCTCCTCCAGGATATCGAGCACAGGGGGGATGGTCCTGGCCCACCCCTTCTCAATCAGTCCACGGGAAAGGCCGCTCAGCTGCTTTGACATGAAATTGACAAAGGCCTCATCCGTGTCCGTCTCAGGGCCGCTATTGAGGACCCCACAGAAATGGTCATTGCCACCGCCGAGGTTCCCCGAGCTCTCGAGCTTCCCCTTGTCCAACAAGAGGACGCGAGCCCCTTTTTCTTTCGCAGCAAACGCAGCCCCACATCCTGCAGCACCTGATCCCAGGATCAAAACATCTGTTTCAATGACGCTTCCCAATGAATCTTCCCCAGTGGACATGGTATCGTACCTCCTTGTTGAACCCATTCCTTTCTGATCAGGGCACAGAGCGTACATTTTTGTGTCCCAATTGTCAACAGCTTGCACCCCTTCTCAAATACTCTTGCCGCGAAAACGCTGAATCTGCGTATCCCGTGCCTTATACTCAAGGCGCGGACCAATGTCTTTGTGACTTGCTTTTTCGTTGACAGAAAGGACACCCCTTGATAGCGTCATCTTCACGGATCATTCCATGAATAAAGGAATGGTAAAATCCCCAGGATTCATCATACCTGCTTCACGGAGAGCAACCTGGCAAGAGGGATCGCCTTCTACCTGGACAGTTCGGGGATGAAGGTTCTCTGGGACGCTGCTGAGGAGGGGGTCAGGGACAAGGGAATAAAGAAGAGATAGAACCACCGGTTATCCGGCAACTGAGGCGCGCCTTTAAGGCAAGGAGGAAGGGTCATGGAAAAGATAGAAAAGGTTAGAGCTAAATGGACAGTTTTTTTCTTTGCAGCGCTTGTTCTGATCATGTCAATCGGCCTGGCTTCGGCCAGTGAGGACCCGGCCAAATTCCCATCAAAAGCGATCACCATGATCATCCCCTTTCCGGCGGGTGGGTCGACCGATTTGGCGGCCAGAAGCGTGGCCGAAACCGCAAGCAAAGAG
>JAZDGZ010000164.1:0-6501 GCA_043806375.1 Pseudomonadota bacterium
CTTCCTCTCTTTGAGATCATACACATAGATCTGCGGAGATCCCGACCTGTTGGAAACAAAGGCAATTCTATTCCCATCCGGAGAAAAGGCTGGAGAGACGTTGATGCCCCAATGGTCTGTCAAACGGCTGATGATCTTTCCGCTGAGATCGATGGTGTATATATCCGGATTGTCCCCGTGACTGAGGGTCAACGCCACACTCTTCCCGTCCGGAGCCCAGGCTGCGCCTATGTTCAGACCCTTTCTCGCAGAAACCTTGGTGATCTTCGAGGAGGCCATATCCTTCAGGTAGAGCATGGGACCCTCCCCATCCTTGTAGGAGTTGAAGAAGATCTTATCCCCCGTTGGGGCCCACCGTGGCAGGAGGGCAATGCTCTTGTCGGAGGTCAGTTGCTCAAGGTTGTGCCCGTCGTAATCGCAGGTATAGATCTCTTTCTGCCCCGTCGCCGTGCCGACAAAGGCCAGTTTGGAAAGAAACATCCCCTTGTGGCCGGTTACGGCATAGATGATCTCGTTTGCGATTCGATGCATCAGGGCCCTGTAATCCCCCACCTTGCCCAGAACCCTTTTGGCCAGAATCTCGCGGCCCCGAAAGACGTCGAACAGCCGGAACTCCACCTCCAGGCTCTGCCCGATGCACGTATACCCCGCCTTCAACAGGAGATCCGCCCCGATGACGCTCCAGTCCCTGAAGCGAATCTCCACCAGGGAGAGGGCTGAACTCTCCTCGGCGAGGAAGGCCGTCTTTTCCATAGGGCTGAAATAGCCGCTCAGGTCCAGATCATTGGCGATGACTCCCGGCAGGGCGGTGGCCAGATCCGGGTTCGGTTGATTTCGGGAGAAGTTCTTAAAATCCGGGATGGCGATCTTGATCCGCTGAATGGAGGGGGCATTGATATCAATATAGATCCTCCCAAGTCCTGACCCGGGCAGGCAAAGCTGTACCGCCAGCAGGATCCCGAGCAGGGTTAAGGAACTAATGCTTTTCGAGGTCTTTAAGATTGAAGTTGATCTCAATTTCATCTTTGTCATAGTGCTGCCGATAACTCTCAGGAAAAGGGGGCAAAGGATTTGATCTCTCGATAGCCTTCAGGACCGATTCATCGAATATGGCGCTTGACGAGCGCTTATCAAACCGGGTTTTCAGGATGGCGCCGTCACTCTTGACCGATAAAACGACCACCGCCTGCAGGTCTTTGGGGTTGTCCATCGCAACCGGATAGGACCAGTTCCTCTTGATCCAGGTTTCCACTTCCATCCGGTAAAACTGCATGGCCGTCCCCCCTATGGGACGTCCGCCCTCCGCTGGCCCGGGAGGTCCTGGGGCCGCTGCCGCTACCTCTTGATCACCCACCTTGCTCTGTAATCTCGAAATGGCCCTGTCCACATGCCCTTCCGAGCGCTCTTCGGATTGAACCCGTTTTTCGATCTTCGTAATGGCCTTGTCGATCAGTTGAGAAGGGGAAACCTCCGGTTTCTTGACCGGTGTTGTGGGCCTTTCTACGGTCTTCTTAGCGATGACGAGCGGTTTCACTGCCTGTTTTGCCGTCTCGATCCTTCTCGTCTTGGTTTCCGGTTTTACCGGAGTCTCGGCCGTCTTCGCCTTGGAAACCGAGCCTCTTTCAGATTTTTCGACCCCCGCAGCCGGCATTTCGACGAGGTCCACCTCATATATTATAGCACCGTACGGTCTCCTTGTGATTGGATGAGATTCGGGCACAAACAGAAGGGAGGAGAAAATCACGAGGTGCAAAACGACAGACCAGAGCACCATGGAACCCCACTTCATTTCCACCTCGCCCTTTGAATGACCTCCTCTCTGAGTACCCGTCATCAGCTGTGCCCTCGGTAGAACGCGGGGGTCCTTTCATCTGTCCAACGGTTCCGTGACCATCCCCAATTTGGTAACGCCCGCTCCCTTTACTGCAGCCATCACCTTGATCACAAAACCATAGGGAATATCCTTGTCCGCCCTCAGAAGGATTTCCTTTTCCCTTCGATACTTAAAGATGCTTTGCACCTTCATTTCGAGTTCATCAAGCTTGACGGCATGGTTTTCCAGGAATATTTCCCCCTTCTTGTTAACGGTCAAAAACAGAGGGTCTTCTTTTGTCTTTATGCTTTGCGTGGTGGTCTGGGGAAGATTTACCTCCACCCCCTGCATCATCATTGGGGCCGTCACCATGAATATGATCAACAAGACGAGCATGACGTCCACGAAGGGCGTGACATTGATGTCCGACATATATTTCTTTTGATTTCCCCAGACCTGCATCGTCCCGAACCCTTTGTTAAAATTCACTTTCTTTCGAGTGTTATCCTTCCTTTGAAGACACGCTCCTCTTGACGATCTGCCTTTCGACCAGACCAAGGAAATCAGCCGAAAAAAGATCCATTTCTGATCTGAGAACCGTGACCTTGTTATTGAAATAGTTGAAGGCTATGACGGCGGGGATGGCTGCCGCCAGGCCTGCGGCCGTGGCGATAAGGGCCTCCGAGATTCCGGGCGCCACAACCGCAAGACTGGCCGAACCTTTTAACCCAATGCCCCTGAACGATTCCATGATGCCCCAGACAGTCCCGAAAAGCCCGATAAAGGGGGTGGTGTTCCCCGTCGTCGCCAGGAAGGACAAGGCTCTCTCAAGTCTATTGCTCTGATCAATGGCCGTTTTTCGCAGGGATCGTTCCACCACATCCATCAAGGATGGCATCACCGAGTTGGCATCTTTTGAGACTGTAGGATTCTGGATTTTCCTCATCCGCAGGATTTCAGAATACCCAACCTTGAAGAGATTGGCCGCAGGACTGAACAACAGTTCTTCACACTCGCTTTGAAGTTTGCTGAACGGCGTGTTCTCCCAAAAAAGCTCCAGAAAAAGGGCATTTTCCTCCTTCGCCCTTCGGAAGAGCTTCCACTTCATGAAAATGATGGCCCATGAGATGACTGAAAAGGAAAAGAGTATCAGAAGAACGACCTTCACCACAGGACCGGCATGGAGGATCATCTGGACAATATCACCGCCGAAGGCCCCGTCAACAGAGACAACCCCGGGTAAGAATACGCTCAAGTGGCTAAACGTTAATGTCATCATCATTGAGTCCTCTCGTCGGGCATCCCGCCGCCTCTGCTTTCTATTTTTATATATACAGGGTTAGCTTGCAAGGATTATTTATCCGAGACCGGTTTTCTCTCCGTGGCACGAGGATGCCGGGGTTTTAGGGAAAGGTTGGCTCGTTTTCAGGGGGGGATTCAAAAAGCCTATTGCCGTCTCATTCGGGAAGAGGACCTTTCACCATATCATCGGCGGGTCTCACGAATGGTCTTGCAGATTCCATTCACCCTTTCTCTCCATGCTCAAAGCGCGCCTGAACTTTGTGGATTGACCTTTTTCTGGGGGAAAACAGCTCTGAAAATTTTGTCGTCCGCCTTAACGCACTTCTCTTTCAATTGGTCGTATTTCTTAAGAAGTTCCTTGCCCTCCTTTGTCAGTCTTGATCCCCGCCTCTTATCGGTTTCAACGATCTTAAAGTTCAGGTAGAGTTCCGTCGCCTTGATCTTGCTCCACACGCCCTTGTAAGACATTTTCATGAGTCGAGCGGTCTTGTTTATAGATCCCATCTTCTCTATGTTCTCCAGGATCTCCTTTCGGCCCTCCCCTATGATAATCTCCCCTTTTTCATTCACAAGCCAGTGCCTGGATCTCAAGACCAGGGTTGCCATTTCATACCTCCTGTGGCTCAATTGTCAATTTACCCGACCTCCATCCAAAGGTCCCCGCTCTTCGAAGGGTCATAGCCGCCCAAGGCCGTGACCCTCTCCCTGAAGCCCTGAGATCTTACAGTCTCCAGGAGAATCCGTATGGACGGGAGTTCCAAGACCGAAGAGGGTAAAATCAAATCATACTGTTCCCGTTCCATGGGAATAAAATCCAAATTCAAGGCCTTGGCGGCGGCAAAAATGCCCATGCCGCAATCCGCTGCCCCGCTAAGGATATCAACGGCCACGGCCATGTGTGTAAATTCCTCGTGCTCGTATCCCTTGATTGACTTGGGCGCAATGCCCACCTGCCCCAGTTTGTAGTCAAAGAGAACGCGGGTGCCCGATCCCGCCTGCCGATTGACAAAGGCAATGTCCTCCCTCGTTAGATCCTCGATCCCTCTTAGGCCTTTCGGATTTCCCTTGGCCACGATAAGGCCTTGGTCCCTCAGGACCAGATGAAAAACGCTCACCCTGACTCCCTTGATATACCGCCGGATATATGAAACATTGTATTCTCCGCTCTCCGTGTCGAGGAGATGGGAGCCTGCGGCATGGCAGGTCCCCTTCCTTAGCGCCATGAGACCGCCCAGGCTTCCCACGTTCCCTGACGAGATGCGAATGTTGTCTCCCTGTCGTCTGATCTCGTCTGCCAGAATGTCAATGGTGATGTCGTGGCTGCCTATGATGACGACCGTGTTCCTGATCTCTTCTTCATCCACCAGGAGCTCGGCTTCGATCTCCTCGTCCTGACTCACGCCCTCGGAGAGAGCGGGGATCCTGACAATACCCTCCGCCCGCGTGAGGGTAGTGACTGAGCCCGCGGCCCTCGGCAAGGGCGTCGCTACGGTCCTATCTCCCACCCTCCCTATGTTCACCCGCAGGAATTCCTCGATCCCCAGCTTTGAAGGGATGTCCCTGGAAGGCTGCACGACGATGGTCTTGGCCGGCGGCGGCCTCAGCCCCTGGAGCCGGCACAGGAGGGGTTGGCCAAATTGTTGAAAGGAGAGCGTGGCCGAAACCGTATACCCCGGGATCCCAATCACCGGTTTGCCCTTGACGGCGCCCAAAATCGTGGGTTTTCCAGGCATCATGGCCACGCCATGGACCATGACCTCCCCCATCTCCTCGATGACCTGCGCGGTGTAATCCTTGCTCCCTGCCGACGACCCCGCGTTGATCATGATCAGGTGGGCATCAGAGTCCACGGCCCGGCTAAGGGCCTCGCGGATGTCCCCTTCGAGATCGGGAACGATATCATAGATGACCGGGATACCCTGGCAGTCTCGCACAAGGGCGGCAAGGATAAGTGAGTTGGACTCGATGATCTGGTTCTTCTTCAGTTGGTCCGGGTTTTTGATGCCCTTGTGGTGGACGAGTTCAGACCCTGTTGGAATAATAGCCGCCCGAGGCATCTGCCAGACCTTGAGCGAAAAGATGCCTGCCGATACCATCGCCCCCACATCGAAGGAACGAACCCGGTGGTTTTGGGGCAAGAGCAACTGGGTGGCGACGATATCTTCCCCCACCTTTCTCACGTGTTGCCAGGGATAGGCCGGGGTACGAATCTCCAGATGCGACTCGTCCACCTGGTGAAGCTTTTCCACCATGATAACGGAGTTGAAGCCCTCCGGGATCGACTGCCCCGTATTGACCCACAAGGCGCCCCGACCGATCTCGAGGATCTTTGGGTTCCTCTCGGTCGTCCCATAGGTCTCCTCGGCACGTACCGCAATCCCGTCCATGGCTGCCGAATGGTAGGTCGGTGTGGAGATCCTTGCGAAAACAGCCTCAGCAGTCACTCGCCCCAAGGATTCGTCCGCTGGGACCGCCTCAATACCCGTCCTCATCCCCGGGCCGAACCTGGAAAAAAAGATTTCCCTCGCCTCACCAAGGGTCTTCATTGCCAGATAGACCTGCCGTTTCAAGAGCATTCCCCTTTCCTTGCATCAAAGACCAAGACCTTCACCATCTCACCCTCATAAAGCCCCTCTGTATTTCGGTCCACCCTGACCAGGCCGTCCGCCTCGACCAGGGTACAGATGAGCCCCGACTTTCCAAAGATAGGCTCGGCCACCCACCCCTCCCCTTCTTCAGTCAGTCTTACCCTGATAAAGTCATCCCTTCCGCCGGCCGATTCAATATTCCGACTCAGCCTGGCCTGAACCTCACCGAGACCCTTTTTCGTAGAATCCTTCACACCCGACAATCTCGCGAGAAAGGGGCCCAGGAAGACCTCTGCAACCACCATGGCGGAAGCCGTGTGCCCCGGCAGGCCGAATATGGCGCGATGACCCATCCTTGCTATGACGGTCGGTTTCCCCGGGCTGATGGATATGCCATGGACAAGGACCTCCATGTCCTTAAAGGATTCAAAAACCTTTAGGGTCAGGTCCCTCGTCCCCACGGAACTTCCCCCGGATATCCATACCGTATCCGCAACGGCCAGGCCCTTCTCCAGCATATCTCGAAGCTGGTCAAAGTGGTCTTTGCACAACCCCATGATAAAGGGCTCTACCCCCGACATCCGGCAGAAGGCGTCCAGGGTGTAGCTGTTGATGTCTCTCACCTGGCCGGGCTTCGTGGATTGATCGATGGGGACCACCTCATCGCCGGTCGAAATAATCGCCACTTTGGGTTTTTTGTAAACCGCCACTTGAGTTATGCCGAGACCGGCCAGGATCCCCACATCTTGCGGTCTCAACCTGCTGCCTCCGGGGAGGACCACAGATCCCTTTTTGAAA
>JAZDGZ010000165.1:0-13278 GCA_043806375.1 Pseudomonadota bacterium
GGGGCCATGTCGGCCGATGGCGCTGCATTGCACAGGTTTCCACCCACGGTTCCGCGGTTTCTGATCTCGGTTGATCCCAAAACCGAAGCCGCCTGGCTCAATACGGGATAGTGCTCTTTGACGACCTGAGATCTCTCTATGGCGGCTATCCTGCACAGGGCGCCTATCTTAAGGCCGGACTCCTCATCAAACCGGAGCTCTGTCAGGGCCTCTATTTGGTTGAGACTCAACACGTACTCAGGCCTTAACCCTCCATTTTTCATCTGCGGGACGAGATCCGTGCCTCCCGCCATCACCTTGGCCTTTTGCCCGTATTGTCTCATCAGGACAACCGCCTCTTCCAGGGTCTTCGGGCTCAAAAATTCGAATCGAGGTAAATTACGAAACATGTCTCCTCCTTTACTTCAGGCCCAAGGGTGGATGAGCAAAGCATCCCGGCCGAAAGGACCTGGTCTTCCCTTAACCCCTCTTACCGGGGGGTTTCAGAGCGCTGTTGTAATGTTACCGTTTTCAGAAGTAATGGGATAATAGTGCCGGAATCATGAACGAACGATCGTTTATTTACTACCCTCGGGGATTGATGTCAAGCTAAAAATGGTCATCCCTTTCATGGATTTTCCTCCTCCCCGGCCCGATCATAGCCCTCCCCCTGATAGTCTCTCGCCCAAAACTTATTCAGAGGAAATGGCAGGGCCGCCACTGCGGAGACGAAAGCGATTCCTTTCATAGATGAAACTGTGGTTTGGGCAACAGCCTGTTAAGAGGCGACCACGGCCTAGGTTTCTATTGAAAAGTCTATTCTCTTTTGATATAGGTAAATCTTTAGAATCCTTGATTAACCCTTCTTGGCCTCTGATCATGGCCAAACCATCTTATCCGGGGAGTTGAAAAGATGCCCAGGCTGAGCGTCCTTCTGGGTTACGGGAAGGCACAGATACACAAGATCGAGAAGGATGACATAAAAATCGGTCGATCCCCCGACAACGATATTATCCTTTCCGATCATACCATCTCCCGTAAACACGCCGCATTGATAAAAACCTCCGATGGCTATCTCTTGAAGGATTTCGGAAGCAACAACGGCACTATTGTGAACGGATCGCGGATCGCGGAACGTATCCTGAGGCATCAGGACCGAGTAAAGATCGGGCCCGCTACCCTGGTCTTTCTTGATGAAGCCGCCGAAACCCAGGCCCTGGACGCGACCCTCCGGACGGTCATAGAGGAAACCCCCGACCAAAAAGAGGAGGAGGTCCTCAGGGGTGGGCCGGTGTCTGATGGGGACTCTGATCAAGATTTTCTCGCCTCTATAAAGGAGGGGGCCTTTGGTGGGGCCCAAGCGCTCCAAGCCGCACCCGAGATCGGGGAGATGGAGTCCTGGCGGATTAACCTTCTCGATTTGGAAAAGAGCAACAAGATCCTCTATGCCCTCTACCAAATCAGCCGCAAGTTGAACTCGGTCCAGGACTTTGACGATCTCCTGGCCACCATCATGGATTCCATCTTTCACGTGATTGATGCGGACTACGGCTTTGTTGCCCTCATGGTTAACGGCACGGATGAACTGGTTCCGAAGGTGGTAAAATACAGGGAACCCCATCAGAGGCGTTCCCAGGAATTGAGGGTGAGCCGCACCATCCTCAATAAGGTGACCCACGAGAAAGTCTCTGTGCTCACCTCCAACGCCATGGAGGACTCCCGTTTTCAAGGCGCAAAAAGCATTCTCCTCCAGAATATTCGATCGGTCATGTGTGTGCCCCTCTGGCGCAAGGACGAGGTCATCGGCATCATCCAGCTCGACAGCTTCCGTCTGACCAAGAAATTCACAAGGGCAGACCTTGAACTCCTGACCACGATCAGCAACCAGATGGCCATGGTGATCGAGCAGGCCAACCTCAACGAGAAGATACGTTATGAAATGATGGCCCGAAACCGACTGGAGAGGTTCCATTCGCCCGAAGTGGTCGAGCTGATCATTCGCGGCAGGGACTTGGACGAAGATTCCCTGATGACGCCGACGGAGAAGTTCGTGACCGTCCTGTTCACCGACATCGTGAGCTTTACGCCCCTCTCTGAGAGGCTTTCCCCGGGAGAGGTAAGCCTGCTGCTCAACCAGTATTTCGGAAAAATGACCGATATCATATTCGACTATCATGGGACCCTGGACAAATACATGGGCGATGCCATCATGGCCGTATTCGGCGCCCCCATTGAGCGCGAGGATGACGCGGAAAGGGCCGTGAAGGCGGCCCTTGACATGCGTAGCGCCGTCTCTGCGATGATGGAAGAGATTCGGCCTGATAGAAGATTCGGCATCAGGTTGGGCATCAATACCGGCCGGGTCGTGGCAGGGAACCTGGGCTCTCCAAGGCGTATGGATTATACGGTGATCGGTGATACGGTAAACACCGCATCAAGGCTGGAATCCATCGCGGAACCCGGGCAGATACTTCTCGGCGAAAAGACCTATGCCAGCGTCAAGGGTCAGTTCAAGATTCGGGAAATCGGAAAAAAATCGGTCAAAGGAAAGAGCAAAGCCATTACCGTCTATGAAGTCCTCGAGTGAGACCTATCGCCGTAACCGCACTATGGGACCCGGCTTCCCAGGGCCCTTCCAAATCATCTCTTTTCCCATAGGGCGGCGTCGCAAGGTCAATGACGGGACATCGCTCTAGGGAGAGGGCTTTTCATAGACCTGAACCTTATCTCTCCCCTTTTTCTTGGCCTCGTAGAGGGCGTAGTCCGCATGCTTGATGAGGGCCTGCAGGTCATCAGAAATCTCCTGATAGTGGGAAATGCCTACACTGATCGTGACCGGACAGGTCGCCTTCACCTTTGTCCTCAACCGTTCTCCGATGCGAAGGGACTCCTCGGGTGAAACGTCAGGGATGATGATCACGAACTCCTCCCCGCCGTACCTGTAGATGTGTATCGTGTCGTAATCCCTGAGGTTTTTTGCTATGCACCGGGCCACCTCTTTGAGGACATGATCTCCGCTCTGATGGCCGTGTTCATCATTGAATTTCTTGAAGTGATCGATGTCGATCATGAGCAACCCTGAGCCTTTGTTGGTCCTTCTGTACAAGGCGGCCAGCACTTCGATATCCCTGTCGAACTTTCTCCTGTTGTAAGCCCCCGTCAACGGATCTTTATCGATCAGGCTGGAAAGAAAGACCCTCTCTTCCGGTTCAAGTTTGGCGAGAATCTCTTCCAACTTCATCATCTATCCCTTTGCCTTCCCCGGCTCACACCCACCGCTCGATTCGCCGTTGCATGCCTTTGCGCACGTAGGCCTGAGGGAACAGAAATACTTGCCCCTTTCGAGGGCCAGCCCCACCTGGACAGCCAAAGCAGAAAGGACCGATTCATCATAGCTGTTAAAGTTGCCTCCCTTTTTATTCAGAACCTGGATAACTCCCAAGAGCTCCATGCCGCTCCCGAGAATAGGCATACAGATCATACTCCGAGTCTTAAAACCGGTCACGGCATCCACCCGGTTATTGAACCGGGGATCCTTTGTCACATCGTTGACCACCTCAGCCCTCAAGTTGTAGGCCGCCGTCCCCGCAATTCCTTGGTTCAGGGACAGGCGAATGATCGCAACATCCTTGACGCCTTCGGCCACCTTGGCCCAGATCTGGTCTTTTTCCCGATCATATATATAGAGTGTACTCCTTTCCACATTCATTGCGGTGGTCACTTCGTGGACTATTCTGAGGAGCAGCCTATCGGTATCTTTTTCCTGTCCAATGGCCTTGTTGATCTCAAAAATAGCCATCAAGTCGTTCAGTCTCGCCGTATCCTCCCGTTCCTCCATGAACCAGTGCGAGTTATCCACCCCCCCGGCCGTTGAGCGCCCGTTGCGGGATCGACCCAGTTCATCGATAACCTCTTCCATATTTGGAAAACGCTCCTCAGGCCGTTTGGCCATCATCCTTTGAATGATCCTGCAGACTTTCTTGCTCAAGCGAGCGTTGATCTCCCTGGGGGATCTCGGGTAATCGGTCAGGTGTTTTGCCATGATAGCGGCAGGCGAATTTCCGGTAAAGGGTGGGACCCCGGTCACCATATGATACAAGGTTGCCCCGAGAGAATAGATGTCGGTGGCAAAACCGACCTCATGCCGCAGGGCCTGCTCGGGAGACATGTAGTGGGGAGATCCTTCCAGTTTCAGAAATCCTGCCGGGCCCCTCGATTTGCCCAGTTTGCCCAGTTCCAGGGCGAGCCCGAAGTCGGCAACCTTGACCTCTCCCCGTTTGTTGACCATCAAATTGTCCGGTTTTACGTCCCGGTGCAGGATATTCATGCTATGGGCCCTTTGCAGACCACACGAGGCCTGCCGGACCATGTCAATGGCTTCACGTTCCGGAATGGGGCCCTTCTCATTAAGTATTCTCTTGATGCTCTTGCCGTCGACATACTCCATGGCAATGAAAAAGGTGTTCTTCTCCTCGCCGACGGCATAGACCTGAACAATGTTCTGATGGATGATCTGCCCGGCCGTCTGCGCCTCTCTGGCAAAACGCCTGATCAGGTCATCGTTCCTGGATATGCTCTGCCTAAGGACCTTGATGGCCACTTTCCGCTTTAAAGATAGCTGCCTTCCGAGATAGACCAGCCCCATTCCACCCAGCCCGATCTTCCTCTCGACCACAAAATCACCAAAGACCGTCCCCACTTCCAGCTCATCATCATGATCTATGACGGTGCATAGGGCATGGCACTTGGGGCAGGCGAATTCATAGCCTATCGGATAGCCCCTGACATCAAATTCCTTCCCGCAGGAGCACCTGAAAACTTGGGTATCTTGATCACCCACGATCGTTGGGTTGTCCGACAGGTCTAGGGGCGACATGATTCAGTAATTAGGGAAGTATTCTTTCCCGAAGGGTTTCTTGACCTCTTGATTGCGGGCCCTGGAGGAGAGGTCATGCATTATGGGTCCTCAGTCAACGAGACGTTCTTCTCTCAAGAGGCATCTTTTGGAGATATTCTAAGGCGTTTGATCAGTTCACAGCATTTTATTTCTAGAGCACTATTTTGTCAATTCATAAATCGGCGCTCCCGCCTTCACAGATAAACGGGAACCAACAAAAAAGGGAATCTCCCCAAAACCCTCTTACGGGGAGATTCCCTGGTTCTTAAATCCTTCCGGAGGCGCGGCACGAACCGCCCTCTCAGGAGGCTCCGTATTTCAGCCGCCTACAACTCCAACCACGAATCGGAGTAAAGGCTGTGCCCCAGGATGACCCTGGACGTCTTCACGTAGTCCTGCAACTCCTTGGAAAGAGACCCCACATCAATCTCTTCCCCGTCCATGACCTTATGGATGATCTCCACGATATCCGGTCTCTTCCCCCGGGCGATCTCGATCAACCTATCATCGTAGGCATCGGCAATGCATGAATACATCCCCTTGCGCTCCAGCATCACCATATAGGTCTGGTTCAAGACCCCCCTCAGGTGATCCGGAGGGCCGTTGGAGATGTTGGATAGACCACAGGTGGACTTGGCCCCCGGTGCGATATCCTGCAGCATCTCCTGAAACGCCAAGAGACTCATGAGCTGGGGCTGCTGGATGTTGACCGGCGTCACGATGCCGTCTACGAATATGTCCTCGTTGGGCACGCCGGCCTCGTTGGCAGCATAGATGAGTTCGGCTGAAAGGGCGCCCCTCTCGTTTTCATCCCTGGGCAGGCCCTCGGGCCCCCACAGGAGGGCAATCATATTAGCCTTGTATTTGACGGCCAGGGGGATCATCTTTTCGTATCTTTCAGGTCTGCACATGATCGAGTTGATGATGGCCTTGCCCTTATGGGCTGCCAGCCCTGCCTCCATCGCCTCTATATTGGACGTATCAAGGCAGAGAGGGGGGGTCTCCCCGATCTCTTCCTGAACGGTCTTGACCAGAAATTCCATCAATTCCGGTCCTCCCTTTCGGGCAGGGCCGAGATTGATGTCGATCCAGTCCAGCCCTTTTTCCTTCTGCCTTTTCGCCTCTTCGACAATAGGTCGCGGATCTTTCTCCTTAAAAGCCTTTCCAATGACCTTGTTGATGACGTTTAGGTTCTCTCCAATCAGTAGCATCGTCTTCCTCCCTCTTGGGCCTACTTCGCCCTCTCTTTAAGAAATTTGGGTAGCAGAGAGGCATCCCTCGGCCCAATGATCACCTCCCAGCCCGGCAATTCCTCTTCCATGTCCCCGCTGATAGAGGCGGCATAGCCGGGGATAATCACGCTCTTGTGGGCGACCTTGTCGGCGATGCCGCTCTTCTTAATAAAGGTGCCTACCGCGTCGCCTGAAAATTTCCCGGCAGCCCAGGCGGTCATCACAGAAAGGCCTTCGGTGTCCATAATGAGAAGCCAACTTGGGATCCTGCTTCCCTCGATCTCACCGGTTACGATGAAGTAGGTAAGGGAGAAGTTGGTGGTCACCAGGACCGGTGAATTCTCATTGGGTGCGCCGATCTCATAGATTCCCTGCGTCACCGTCATCGGGCGCTGAGGATCCGTGAAGATATTGAGTCTCTCCAGCAGCAGAGGAAAGAGACTGTCCCCCCTGAAATCCGATAGGACGACGATCCCTGCATATTTGGCGATCAGCATAGCGGATAGCATGGTCTCCGCATCCAAATTGCTCGCCATCTCGCAGGCAAAGGCGATCGTAGGAAACCCCAAAGAGCGGTTCCCTGCCTTGAGTGGAGCCCTGCGGATGACGATCTGGTCCTGGAAAACCTGCTTGGGTTCGCGGGATCCAGAATCGAGGACCAGGTCCTTCAATCCCATGCCGGTCAGTTTGTCACTCAGGGCGACAAGCTTATCAACGCCCTCCGCCTTTACTGCAAGGGGAAGTCCCATTTCTTTTGCCAGATTACCCATCCCCTCGGCGTTTTTCTCGGTGGCTGCGTAGAGGAGCGGTCTTTTGAAGGCGCAGGCCTCTGCGGCGGCCTTCATGTTCTCGACCTTGTCCGTCATGAGGATCAGGCCGAATTCACTCTCCTCGGCAATCTTCTTGGCAACCGCCGCAAAGGCGGCGCCATCACCGTTGACGTCCTTCAAGGCAACCAGCTCAGGCCTCAGATTCAGGCCCACCCTTTCATACTGCAGGGCGTTCCAGGCCTTCAGCTTCTTTCCAAGGCTCTCGGCGTCGATGTCGGAACTGACGAGCGCGGCTAGGCCGGTCGGATTATAAAAGGTTTTTTCATGTCTGAACAGGACGGTCTCGCCGCCAATCTTGAAGGCCCTCACCCCCGCCCCGATGGCCACCTGCCTGATCGGGGGCGCGGAGGCCTCTGCCAGCTGCCCTTTTGCCTCGTCAGAGACATAGGGACAGGCATCCAGTTCAGCCTTCCCTGCGGCGAGATTCATGGCAAAGGCCAGGCAGGTGGGAATCCCGCATTCACCACAGTTCGTTTTGGGCAATAACTTAAAGATTTGAATTCCAGTCAATCCCATGGTCCTCTCCTATATCGTAAACATAATCTATTAACCAACAATGGGCTCCATCTTCAGGGCAGGGTGATCCTTCTCCTTGAGGAAAGACATAATCGCTTCCTCAGTAATGCCTACCGTCTCATCCGCTATCCTGTCGATGAGATCGGGCACGCCCATTTCCTTACCCCGCCTGAGCAGGCGGTCCTTGATCTCCTCCTTCAAGGATTTGGGCATCCAGACCATGCGCAGAAGCCCGCCGTCGCCGACGATGAACTTCCCCTGGGTGATGTTGTACTTCGAATGTCCCACAAAACCCGGGGAGGATTGTCCGCCGCCCATGACGCCGGCCAGGGTGGTGAATTTCATCCCGCACGGCGTCTCGCCCGTGTAATCCCTGTGGACCGTCATGACGCCGTTGGCGCCCGGTAAGACGGCGGCGATGCATTCGCAGCAACCGCAGGTCGTCATGGGATCATGGACGAGGCTGTAAAAGTTATAATGATCGACCGTCTGGCGAGAGGTCTTGTAGACGAAATCGTTGACCCCTTTCCACTGACCGAGCTTGGGATCAAGGCACTCGCCCTTCTCGACGGGCTGGTTGGGTCCGGTGGGGTTAATCTCGAAGGAGGCCTTGCAGTCCATCCAGTTGTAGGCACCGCACAGACCGGTCCTCTCGGGGCTGACCATGCAGACGTGGCTGGGAGCAAAGGACTGGCAGAGGGTGCAGGAGTAGTAGGTTTCCACCGCCTCGTCGGTCATCTTTTCCACACGATCGTCCCTTACCTTGTACTCGCCCCTCGCTCTCTTGGTCAGCTTGTCGACGTCCGCCTTGTCGGTATAGAGGATCACCTCGACCTTGTCCAGAATGCTTCCAAAATCCTGATGGAATTTGGCATGCAGGATGGTGCCGATATGTTTCAGGCTGAAGCCCTTCTCAACGGCCTGATCTCCCAGCCTAATCCATGCGATGTCGCGCTGCCCGATGTGCATGACGCCTTGGGCATAGTTGATGAGGTGGTGAATCTGCCTTTCCAGGATAGGCTCAAAATCGACCTGCATCTTCCGTCCGGCCACCTGCACATAGATACCGAGGGGGAGGCGACTCCCCTTCTTGATGTCCTTGATATCCGGACCGACGAGGGTGACCTTGCCGTCCTCGATCTCGTTCATCTCCGCCATCTTGCAGAGTTCGGTGCACTGGGTCTTGCCTCCACCCATCTCCAGGAAGAGATCGTCCTTGCGCACCCGTTCCCCTTCAAAGGCGGGCCCGTAGGCGAGAGGGATGTCCACCTTGGCGACGCTCACCTTCAGGCCTCGAATCTCGATGGACCTGGAAGGCATCTCGTCATGATTCACATTGGCCACCACGTGCTCATAGGTGCAGACCCCTGTCGGCAGCACCTCCGGAATATCGGTATCCGCGATGGTGGGGAAGCCCCAGTTGATGGCGCCTGCCGCGTTGGCCGCCCACTCTGCATTGACATCTCCCAGGGCGTTGATAAAGGCGAAGACCCTGTCTTTTTGGTAGGCCAGCATCTTCTTATAGTCCCCCGGCTGGATGCCCCCGAAGGCCATACCGGCCCGGTTGGCAAAGCCGAGAGCGAAGACCGCGGCTGAGATATCAGGGCCAAAGGGGACCAGGCGGGTGTTCCATCCGATCTGGACCTTCTCTTCCAGAAGCTGTTCAGCAAAGGTCGTCCCGTTCTGATTGGCGGCCATGAAGACATAGATGGTCTTCAGCTGGTATTCCTCGGCCATCTTCTTGGCCGTCTTCGAGTCAGGGGCAGCACCTACGATGGCGGCGAATCCAGGGGCCGTACCATCCACAAACTCCACCCCTCTCTTTCTCATGATCTTGTCATCTGCCGCACCGAGCCAGATCTTCCCATTGTCTACATCCGGATCTTCCACTTCAGGCTGGTAGAAGTCAGGGGTTTCCACGTACCGAATGGCCTCCTGGATCTCCTCGGCGAAAAGGGCCGCCATGCCCCCGTCCAGGAGGGGCCCCAGGTAGGGGAGATGACAGTCTTTCTTGACATGGGGGGGCAAAAGCCTGCGGGCGAACTCCAAAGGCTTCTTGGCCGAATCCAGATCCGTCACCTTGATGCCTGTTAATGAATAAATGATCGGCAAAAAGTACGCCGTGTTGGGAAATTCAAGTTTCTGGCTACCGCCGTAGGTCTCCAGGGCCTTCTTGTACTTTCCTTCTGCCTTGGAAACGATGTTGTAGGCACCCTGAATGGCTGCAAATGCTACTAGCTTTGACATAATCTTTTTCCTCCCTTCCTAAGAGGCATTGATGTGCTTATTCTCGTTTTCTTAAGCCGCTTCCAGCTTCTGCCGGTCGGCCATATCCATCAGGACTCTTTCGCGGGCCTTATCAATGCCCAGAGCCTTTCTCTTCTTGTCAATATGGGCGATCATCTTATGGGCATGCTTGATGGGGTCTGCTTCAAGATCCCACATGCCGCCGTATATCCCTTCCAGCTTCCTGTAAAGGTAGTCCTCAAAGACCGGAGCCCCGCTCACCGGCAGGGTGACCCCGAAGACCGTGTAAACGCCGGAGGCAACGAAATATTGTCCGATACTGATCGCCTTCTCACTCATCCATTCAGGCGCAGAACCGGCCGCCGGCAGGTCGCTGAGATCTTTGCCCAGTCCCCCGGCCTTCACCACTTCCGTGGCCGCCATCAGGATCCGGCTGTTGTCCACGCAGGATCCCATATGGAGGACGGGCGGAATTCCCACGGTCTCGCAGACCTCGGCCAGTCCCGGCCCGCAATAGACCTTGGCGGATTCGGGTGTCAAAAGTCCGGCCTTGCCGCAGGTGATGGCGTTACATCCGGTGGTCAGAACGATGACATCGTTCTTGAGCAATTCCTTGACGACCGTGAGATGACCATCATCATGCATGGTCCGGGCATTGTTGCAGCCGACCACGCCCGCCACACCCCTGATTCGACCGTTGATGATATTGTCGTTCAGGGGGGTATAGCTTCCTCGAAATGTTCCGCCCAGATGGTAGTTGATGGCTTCGTAGCTGAAACCGGCGATCAGGTCAGAGGAATAGTTGGGGATTACGACCTCCTTTTCCCTGTTCGGGAAGTTCTCGACGGCGGTTTTCACGATCCTCTTCGCGTCCTCAAAGGCCGTGTGCTCGTCAAACTCAATATGAATGGTATCGCCGCTCGCGATCCTCGCCCTCGGATTGGTCGTAATGATCTTGGTATGGAAGCACTTGGCCACGCTCGCCACGTTCTCCATGATGCACTGGACATCCACGACCATGGCCTCCACGGCGCCCGTGACAATGGCCAGCTCTTGTTGCAAGTAGTTGCCGGCCAGGGGCACGCCGTGGCGTATCAGGATCTCGTTTGCCGTGCAGCAGATGCCGCCGAGCTGAATCCCCTTGGCCCCTTTCTTCTTGGCGAGCTCGATCATCTCGGGCAGTTCTGCTGCCTGGACGATCATCTCGCTCAAAAGGGGCTCATGGCCATGAATAATGATGTTTACATGGTCTTTCTTCAGAATGCCGAGATTCGCCGAACTTTTGAGAGGATAGGGGCAACCGAAAAGGACGTCCTGAAGGTCCGTGGCGATCATGGAGCCGCCCCAGCCGTCCGCAAGGGCGGCGCGGGTGCATTGCTCCACCATGTTCTCATAATGCTGATCGACGCCCATGTGGGTCCGGTGCATAATCTCCACGATCTCCCGGTCGATCCCTCTGGGAATGACGCCCATTTTCTTCCACAGTTCATATCGCGGGGCGGGCGCCCTTTTTACGGTGATCACCTCGCCCGTCTGCTGGCCCCACTGGGCAAGGGCCGTCTCGCCTAATTCCACCGCGATCTCATCCACATCACGGTCAAGGACCTCCCCGTTTTCGCCTTCCACGGTGATGTCTACACCATAGTCGGGCGCAATCTCGAGGAGCTTCTTGGTATCCTTGATCCTGTAATCATGCGTCTCCTTCCTGGCGGCAGCCAGGAATGTCTCTGCCACGCTCCTTCCGTGATCGGAGTGGGCGGCTGCGCCGGATGCGACCATCCTGGCAAAGTTTCTTGAAGCGATGGTCTCTGCGGTAGCGCCGCACAGACCCTTCCGAGAATCCTCGCCTTCAATGCCGCTCTTGGGCAAAGGAAGGCGGCAGGGTCCCTGGGCACAGTTTTTACAGCAGGTGCCTTGAATGCCTATATTACAGGGTTTCATCGTCTCGGCCCGGTCGAAGATGGTCTCCACCTCCAACTCCCTGGCCCTCTTGATCATCTGCACCGTCGCCGGATCAACAGACATATCCTCGGGCCTTATGCCCTTTTTTGCCTTTTCCTTGGATACTGCGGATTTATCCTTGTCTTCTTCTGTCGTCATTACGGGGTTCCTCCTCCCTTATTATCATCTTCTATATACGCCTGTGGATGCGCTCCAGATTCTGAATAAGGCGATCCACGGGACTCATCTGATCGGCTGCCGCCGTCTTGCTCACGTCCTCGGTTTCGGCGGCCTTCCTTTCGGCCTCTAGTTTTTCTTTTTCCTGGGCCCTCTTCTGCCTGAGGGCCTGCAAATCCCCAGACTCCTTGGCCCCTGCTTCCGCCTTGGCCTTGGCCTCCGCTTCTGCCTTGGTCTTGGCTGCTTCTTTAGCCTTCGTCTCGGCCTCTGCCTTGGTCTTTACCTCGGCTTCCGCCTTGGCCTTGGCTGCTTCTTCGGCCTTGGGTTTCAATTGAACGACCTTCTCTTCTGCCTTGGGCGCGGCCTTCGGTTTCTCTTCTGTGGGCTGCGGCTTGACCTCTTTCTCTTTAGGTTTGGCGGCCTTCGCCTTGGCAGGCGCCTCAGCCTTGGCAACGGCAAGGTCGGGTTCCGGTGATAATGAAATAAGATCGGCCTCTTTGAGTTCCAGACGCTTGGATATCTTCTCGACGTCCGTTGCCGCACCACCCTTGGTCATCAGGTTAATGAAGGATCTGACGAGCCTGACGCTTTCAGGATGCCTCAGGATCGCCACGTCGCACCCTGCCATCAGGTAGCATACCGCGGCGACGGTCTCCATCAGAATTCCCCGCCTTTCAGGATCGCCGGCGGTTGGGGCATCTTCAATGGACTGGCCCGCCTCCTTGCTTTTCCAGACCTCGTTGCCGACATTGGAAATCATGGGAATCTGGAGTTTGTCGTCTTCCTGTGTCAGGGCGGCCATTCGAATCCGTTCCATCACAGAATAGGAATATTCGAGGCCATAGCCCAAGCCCCCCGTGGTGGGGTCAACGATGATTTTATTGTTGGCCACCCCGAGGTTCCCCAGCAGGATATTAAGCTGTTTGGCCAAGTTGACATCGATCGGCGAGGAAGCGATAATGGTATGGCCATAGCCGAGAGCACTGGCCCCTATGCCCTTATGGTTTCCTTCTTCAACGGGACCGAGACCCAGGTTTTTTCCCTCCAAGGATTCCGAAATCTTTTTGAGCACCTCCTCGTCCTTTTGGTTATTTGCGGTGCCCCAGAAGATGACCGGCACGTCAACGGCCTCAACGACCTTCTTGGCGATCTTTAAGGCCTCGTCCGGACCTCGGTCCAAGCCGTTCGGGTCGGTACTCTTCAGTTGAACCACAATGAGTTCCGCACCAAAATCCTTGACGCATTTCTTCGCCCATGCCTCGGGTGAAGAAATGACGTCTTTAAAGGGCTCCACTGCCCCGGCAGGCCATTCCTTAGAAGGATCATAATCCCAGATCTCCATGGCGATCTTTGGGCTGTTTGGCATGTTTCCTTCAAAAAGATAAAAAGGATATGACTGCTCACCTCCAAGCGTAACGGCGCCATTACCCTTTCCGACGGTTGTCGCCCCTATTTTTCC
>JAZDGZ010000166.1:0-2359 GCA_043806375.1 Pseudomonadota bacterium
GATGTGGATGTGGTAGGCCTCAGCTTTCTCTCGGGTGACCACATGGTACTTGTCCCCAAGGTCATGGAGCGGCTTAAAGAAAAGGGCAAGGGAGAGGCCGTAGTCCTCGTAGGGGGCATCATCCTGAAGCGGGACATGCCGGCCCTCATGAAGATGGGGGTGCATAAGGTCTTTCTTCCGGGAACACCCCCCGAGGAGATCGTGAATTACATCGAGCAAAATGCAGGGCAGTGAAACGCGCAGAGCTCAAAAGGGTTGAGGCACAAGGATGGAGAAAATGGTTTGCCTTTCAGGGACCTCACCCCTTTTGCCTTGGACCGCTCGGCCATATATTAGAACGGGTTGAAACGCCCGCAAATTATTAGAGGAGGAGAATTAATGATTATTGACGTTCACAGACACATGGTAATGGCGGGAACCGTCCAGGGGGACTACATCAGAGGCGCACAGAAAAGCTTCGCCATGATGTATCGCAAAACCCATAATGTCGACATCTCGGATAAGGATTTTACGGAAAAGGTCGTGAGGCCCTGGATCGATCCCACCGGGGACAACATCATTGCAGAGATGGACGAGGCCGGCGTCGATTTGTCCGTTACTTTCGGCGTAGATTATGGCCTGCTTTTTGGGGAGCCCAAGCTACACATCTTTGAGGTGAACAAGAAATACGCCGATGCGGCCAAAAGGCACGAAGGCCGGTTCATCCCCTTCATCGCCATCGATCCCCGAAGAAAAGGGGGTCCGCGCCATGTGGATCAGGCCTATCAGGAATGGGGGATGAAAGGGTTGAAGCTCCATGCCGGCGTAGGGTATATGCCCGATGAACCGGTGGCCTTCTGGGTTTACGAAAAGGCGGCCGAATACAACATCCCGGTCATGGTCCACACCGGCGGAGCCCCTTCCGTCGCACTGCGATGGGAGAACTCCAGGCCAGCCTATTTCGCCTCCGCAGCGGCCCGTTATCCTGAGGTCGACTTTATTTTCGCCCATTGCGGCGATGTGGGATGGTGGCAGGAAGCCATCCAGGCAGCGGCATGGCTCAAGAATGTCTACGTGGATCTTTCCCTGTGGCAGAAACCTTACAAGCGATTACCCAAACCGCGCTTTTATCAGTGGCTGCGAGACATCATCGACCTCGCCGGGGCCGACAAAATTATGTTTGCCACCGACGCCCTTTACCCTAACCTCATGTGTCCCCTCAAGGAATGGAAAAAGGCATTTACAGAGCGCGATACGGATATCGAGTTCACCGAAGAAGAAATCAATATGATCCTCGGCGGAACGGCCAGGAAAGTTCTGAAGATCTAGGGAAGGAGTCCTTATGAGAGATATTCTAGATATCCTTACCAGCAGGAAGAGCATACGCAGATACAAGCCCGATCCCATCTCCGATGAGATCATTGATAAGATCCTCGAGGCGGCAAGATGGGCGCCTACGGGTGAAAATTACCAACCCTGGAGATTCATCGTCATCCGTGACCCTGAAACGAAGAACAAGATCGGCCAGCTGGCCAAGATCGGGAGCGGGTCCCGAATGACCGCCTGGCACTGTCTTGGAGAGACCCAGGAAAGATTTAAGAAGATCGAGGACCCTGTCAAGAAGGCGGAGGTCCTGAGGTTCATGTATTCCGGAGAGGTCTCGGAGTTCGCCAGGCATGCCCCTCTGATCATTGCCGTCATCGGAACCCTGATGGAAGGCTCCGTCGATGTGCCCTACGATCTTTCGGCCGCCATTGAAAACATGCTCCTTGAAGCCCATGCCCTCGGCTTGGGCGCCTGCTGGGTCCATGGACCCGTGGCGACCACGCGGCACGCAAAGAGATTCAAGGAGATCCTCAAGATCCCAACCGGCATGGGGGAATACAAGGTGATCGCTTACGTGGCCTTCGGCTGGCCGGCCGAACAGCGCAAACACCCGCGGCCGAAAAAACCTCTCGAAGACCTGGTCTACTGGGAGGAATTTGGAAGGAAAGAGAGGCCTAACCATGGATAAGATGGATTACTGTAATGATATGCTTGTCAGGCTTGAAGAACTCCTCTACCATGAACTGTCGGGCTGTGCCGCCTGGAAGGTAGAGCTCATTGGGGTCGATTTTATTCAGTCAAAAAACATCCAAGGCACCACCCCCGATAAAGTGATTCAAAACTGTATCAGGGAAATTAAGGCGGCCGGTCTGGTAAAGGATATGGGTTATCAGATCGGGGGAAGGGGCATTAAACTTGAACTCACCATGAAAGGATGCGCCCACCTCCCAAAGGAAACGAGGCTTCGAAGAGACGGCGTCGAACCCTATATCTGCCCCATGAGCAACATGATTATGGACCAGCTCATCGAGAAGCTGAACTATGATACCACCTA
>JAZDGZ010000167.1:0-5664 GCA_043806375.1 Pseudomonadota bacterium
GGTCCTTATTGAGCCGGGGGGCCGCGCCTTTGCAGCGGGCGGAAATAGCCAACCTCATTGCTGAACAAGGCGAGGCGGATGTGGCGTGTGAATTCTGCAAGAAGAGCTACCACCTGAGCAGGAATGAACTGGAATGGCTTAACAGGGTGATGTGATTTCTTGATTGGAGACGAGGCCATGACGCTGCCTGGAGTGGTACACAGATACATCAATCTTTTTAGCGAAAACCCCGGCCTTGTTCAAATCTGTGTGGCGACCCTTATATCCATGACAGGTCAGGGCATCATCGCGCCCGTGCTTCCTTTGTTCGCAAAGGGATTCGGGATCAGCGCGGCAGCCATCGGCCTTGTTGTGGGGATGTTCGGCATGGCGAGACTCGTCTTCAATCTCCCTGCCGGTTTCCTGAGCCAGAGGTTCGGTCAAAAGGTCATGATGGGCGCGGGATTGATGCTCACCGCTGTGTCCATGTGGTTCATGGGTACCGCGGGGGGCCTCCCCGGACTGGTCTTCTGGCGGTTCCTCGCCGGCACAGGCTCTGCAATGTCCGTGACCGGAGCCATGTCCTATATCGCCCAAATGTCAAAGATCGAGAACCGAGGCAGGCTCATGAGTCTGCAGCAGGGCAGCATCCTTATCGGGGGCGATATCGGCCCCATCCTGGGCGGACTCCTGGCAGACACCCTGGGGATACGGTGGCCCTTCTACCTTGCAGGGCTTCTGGCGGCGACCGCTGCGGTCTGGATCCTCTTGACCCTCCCTGATGCGGCTGATGGCTCCGGGGACGAGCCCTTATCGGTCGGGGTTGGCTTATCGAATCCGAGGCACTTCCGGGACCTTCAGACGATCAAGACCCTGTTGACGAATCCCACTTTTGTGCTTGTCGGCCTTTTCACCACGGTCGTCTTTTTCACCCGCACCGGCTCACGATATACTCTCCTTCCCCTTATTTCTTCGGCCAGTATCGGTATGTCCGCCACTCAACTTGGGCTGTTGATTGCCACCATAGCCACGGTCAATCTGCTTCTGGTTGTGCCGGCCGGGTCTTTAACCGATCGGTTGGGTCGAAAGGCGGTCGTCTTGCCCGGGGCGGTGTTGAGTCTATTGGGGTTGGGTATGTTCGCCCTGGGTCACAGTGTGTGGACATTCTACGCCGGCGGTGTCATTCTGGGTATCGGGACAGGTGTCATCGGACCGGCGCCGGCCGCCTATGCGGGAGACCTGGCTCCACCGGGCAAAACGGGGATAACCATGGCCCTTTACCGGACGTTCGGAGACCTGGGCTTCGTTGTCGGACCGATCTTGCTGGGTCTCATAGCCGATGCCACGGAGGGGATCTTCGAAAGCGTCTCCGGCCTGGGTGTTGCCATGCTGTTTAATGCGCTCTTGCTTGTCTTGATGGGCTCATTAGTGGTCATTCTAGCGGTGGAGACGGTCGGTCAAAGGGGCCCCCATCCGACACGCAGAAATTCATGACCCAGGACCCGCGTTAGACCCACTTCGGGACGCGAATGGAGGAGGCGGGGAGGGCGCTCGGAATAAAGCCCTTGATGTCGATCACCGGTGAACCATCGGACGCGTCGATACCGTCGAGGGTGATGCGGTTTCCTTCGATGGAGATGATCTTACAGGGGGTTAACCCGATCAGATTGGGGCGCATGGGTGAATGGGTGGCAAATACGCCTGTCAGGGGATTGGACGGGTCGTTGCGGGGATGCACCTGCACAACCCGGCGCTTCTCGGGCGTGTCGTTCTGATGAAACCAGAACAGGACATTGATGTGTGAGAATCCTTCGAGTCCAAGCAAGGCATCGGTATAGGCATCAAGAACGTCGATCCAAACCTTCTTGCCTTTGCTGTGAATAATGCCGACCGGGAAGATTTTTAGTGCTGTCGTCATGGAGTCGCTCCCTTCGATCAACCTGTTAGTGATTTTTGCTGCTGCCTGCACCTCGGGAAAAAGGACGGTTTGTCAACAGGTTATGAATAGGCAAACAAATGTCAAGGGAAACCGACAACTCCGATCGACCATCAAGACATCATCTCCCCGCCGTTAACGGGATCTACGTCTTGCACCTAATACCTGGCTGGTGGCTCAGGGGAGATTCGAAGGTCTTGCATGTTGTGCGTCTTATGGGGTAGATTTAATTGAAAGGGCCATTGGGGGGTCATTAAGGGGAAAGCCTCTGGGCTGAGACCGCCGTTGGTACCCTGACAATGTTCTACCCAACGGGCGGGGCGTGATCGAAACCATGCATAAGAGGGCAGCCCACGCACCGTTGGTTATGAGAAAACTCAAAGAGCCTGGAACGGAGGGACCGGCCATGTTGGAAGGATACGTGCCTTATCCGGAAGAATTTGTGAAAAAGTACAAAACGAAGGGGTACTGGGCGGGAAAGACGCTCGGAGAAGAGTTTGACGAATGGGTCTCAGCGCATGGCGATCGGGTGGCCCTTTCATTTATGGGAAGGCATGTCTCCTATCGCGAGATGGGAGAAAGGGCCAACAGGCTGGCCTTGCATTTCGCGGAGATTGGTCTGAAGACCTATGACAGGATGATCCTCCAGTTGCCCAATGAACCCGAATTTGTATACTGCTATTTTGCGGCCCTGAAAATAGGGGTGATTCCAATCATGGCACTGCCTGCGCACCGGCACGCGGAGATATCATTTTTTGCAGGCGCGACGAAAGCCCGGGCCCACGTCGTGCCTTCCGGCGCCAAGGGCTTCTCCCATCAGGTCATGTCGCAGGATATTCGGAAGGAGTTGCCGACCCTTGAGTTCACGTTCGTGTCAGGCGAGGAGGTTCACGGGGATTTCATTTCTATCACGGCCCTGTTGAACGATGAGATCGAAAAAAGGGTTCCCCTTGAATCTCTGAAAGAATACCGTCCGGATCCTACGGAACCCGGGGTTTTTCAGCTTTCGGGCGGAACGACAGGGATTCCGAAGATCATCCCGAGGACCCATAACGATTACAGCCTGAATTTCAGAGGGGCTGCGGAAATCACCAGGATCACCAGTGATTCGGTCATGGGCATAGCAATACCCATCAATCACAATTTCGCGTTGAGTTCTCCGGGCCTGATGGGGGTCCTCTATAAAGGGGGGAGGGTGGTGATTATCCCTTCCCCAAAGACGGAGACGGTTTTTGAGGCGATCAGGGATGAGAAAATAACGGTTATGCCAACACCCCCTGCATTGCTCATCCGCTGGATAGAGACCCCGGGGCTATCAAGGTTCGATCTGAGTTCATTGGAAACCGTGCTTGTCGGCGGAGCGAAGATGAATGCCGAAGTGGCCAAAAGGGTGACATCGACGCTGGGGTGCCATTATCATCAGAATCTTGGAATGGCCGAGGGAATGCTTTTTTGGACCCGAAAAGATGATCCTGAGGACCTGCTTCTGAATACCCAGGGCGCCCCCATGTTTGAAGACGATGAATTCAGGGTCGTGAACGAAAAGGACGAGGATGTCCCATCAGGGGAACCCGGGGAACTCCTGGTCAGGGGTCCCTACACCATCCGCGGTTACTACGACTCTCCTGAATACAATAAGAAAGCCTTCACCAAGGAAGGCTTTTATAGAACGGGCGACGTGGTCAGGGTATATCGGGATCGCTACGTGAGCGTCGAAGGGAGGACCAAGGATACCGTTAATCGAGGGGGAGAAAAGATAAGCGCCGAAGAGGTTGAAAACCACATCTTGGCCCACCCCAGGGTGGAGAACTGCGCCTTCGTATCCATGCCCGACCCGGTGCTCGGGGAAAAGGGGTGTGCCTTCGTGGTGACCAGGGAAAATCAGGCCTTGGGGCTTGCCGAATTGTGTGAATTCCTCAAGGTGGAGAGGCAGATTGCCGTTTTCAAACTCCCTGAACGGCTTGAAGGGGTCAGAGAACTCCCTATGACCAACGTGGGCAAGATTAATAAGAAGGAACTCAGGCGGATCATCAGCGAAAAGTTGGAACAAGAGACGAAGAGATAACCAAAAACAGGGTCAGGAATTAAATCTCCCTCCTTGGCGGCTTCCGGCCTTTTCAGTAGAGGGGGTAGGCTCACCTCGGGAAAGGAACTATTTTTATTAAAGATTTAGCTTGATTTCGGTTATAAAGATATTATAATAGGCTTAATCAACAAAGTCCGCCCTAGTCGGCGGGCCGGTTTCGTTCTGAAGGGAAGATCCATTTGTCAAGAGTGGCAACCTGAAGTTTGAAACAATGAGAAACTTTTTGAAAGGAGGATGTCACTATGGCGAATGGAACAGTGAAGTGGTTTAATGATCACAAAGGCTTTGGCTTCATTGAGCAAGAGAGCGGGCCGGACGTATTTGTTCATCACTCAGGAATCGATGCTTCCGGTTTCAAGTCCCTCAATGAAGGCGACAGAGTTACCTTTGACGTAGAGCAAGGGAAAAAAGGTCCCGCTGCGATAAATGTTAGAGTAGTTTAGCTCGTTATAGCCTAAACAGACAAAAGGGGTATTCCGCGATTTATGTCGGAATACCCCTTTTTTTTCTGAATTGGAAAATGGCATCAATACTACATTCTCCGGGGGCTATTGCGCAAATCTTGATTTCAGGATGTGCTGGGGTAGACCACCCCGTGGCCTGCCCGTTTGTCTCGCCCCTGCGGGGCATCGCCGTCTTTCTATGAGTATGAGAGTGCCCCTCCCTTCCAGATGAAACAACGATTTCGCCGGGCCGGAAAACCGTGTTGACCTGAAGGCGTCATTGGGGTTAAGCTAACCGCCGAATGGGGGTTCAAGATTCAAGCGAATTGGTCATAGAGGACCCGCAGGCATCTCATTGACGATTTCGCCATTCACAAAAGAATGAGAATCATCCAGTCTCCGGGGCGTATCAAACAAGAATGCCTTTGAAAGGAGGCAAGAGAGGGAGGCCGCGATCATGAAGAAAAAGAGAGGAACGTTTTCCTTAATCATTCTTTTTGCATTTCTCGTCTTTTCAGGTATCGGTGCGTTGATGGCCACCGAGATCCCGGAGGAAATCATCCTGGATTCAGACGCCTACGACACCAACCGGAAAGGGCCCGTCGTTTTTAGTCATAAGAGCCACGCCGAAGACTACGACATGGCTTGCACGGAATGTCATCACGACTATGATGAGGATGGAAAGAATGTTTGGGAGGAGGGCGATCCTGTCGAGAGGTGTGAGGCCTGTCACGACCCCTCGGTGAATGAGGGCAACATGAAGAAGCTCAGGATCGCCTTTCACAACAATTGTAAAGGGTGCCACAAGCGAATGAAGAAAGAGGGGATTTCGGACGACGCCCCATACCGGAACTGTTACGATTGCCACAAGAGAAAGTGATGACGAAAGGGTTGGCTCGATTTGGGTCTCTTGACCGATTAGCGGGCTTCAGCTTGCTGCCCTTTTTTTATGCAACGGGTTTTTTGTCTGCCCTTATTGCTCCACAAAATGAGACGTCTCCGCGATATTAAACTATTTGGCCGCCTCCATTCTCAGCAGGAGGTGAGGTCATGAGCGATGCCGGCGCCTGGCAGGTCAGGGTCTGGGGGGTGATCCTGGTCAACCTGGCCACCATGGCCTGGGCCACCAATGCCGTCCTTGGCCGCTGGCTGCGGGGCGATGTGGGCCCCGTGACCTTGACGGCCCTTCGTTTTACCGCTGCAACAGCCTTTTTCAGCTT
>JAZDGZ010000168.1:0-2635 GCA_043806375.1 Pseudomonadota bacterium
ACGCGGTTATGACCTGCACCATGCGCGGCGGGATTATGGAAGGGGAGGATGGCCTGTTTGACCCAACAGGCATGCTCTCAGGCGCGGACGCCCTCTTGATTATAAGAAAACTCAAACGCGAACTGAATATCTTCAGCGGAATAATGAGCATAGAGAACTATCTCGAAACACCGGAAACCATTACTGCGAGGGCGTTTTGAAAATGCCGAATCACGTCAAGGTTATTATCATCCGCACACTTTTTATCCTATGGGCCCTCTTTTGTCTTCCTGTCCTGTCCTTGGCGACGGAGAAGGAAAAAGGGACAGAGCAAAAAGAGATCATCGTCATCGGTACGGGCCGCATCGAGGATGGGAATATTGCCAGGGCAAAAGAGACGGCTATTGCCGATGCCTTGATTCGTGGAATGGAAGTATATCTATCCAGACGTCTGGGCAGTCAAGGGATGATAAGCAATTTTTCGACGCTCGTACGAGACGTCATCCCCCGGGCCAGAGAAACGGTGGAGAATTTCTATATCTTGGCCGGAGAACAGGCCGACGGCGCCTACAAGGTCCTCGTGCGTCTCAAAATAAACGAGAAGTTGATGGATGAAAGATTCCGCCAGATTGGCGTCGTCTTGGCGGGAAGAGAGCCGATCAAGATCCTCTTCCTGGTCTCCCAAACCGAAGCCCCTGCGGGGGTGATTTTCTATTGGTGGGAAGACCCTGATGGTCACAGGGCCTTAACTCCGACGGAAGTTGTTTTTCACAGGATATTTGAGGGGTATGGTTTTGTCCCTATAAATAGACTCCTGAAGGTCCCTGAGCAGACCTATGTTGAGGGGATGAAGGCCTTGGATTTATCCCAAGAGGCCGCAATCAATTGGGGCCGGATATTTTCGGCCGAGGCGGTTGTTTACGGGAAATGCGAGGTCATCGAAGGAAGTGAGGTTTCCGTTACTCTCACGGTGCTTGCGACGGCCGATGGATCGGTCATTGACCTGGATCGTCAGGTCGTGAGTGTCGATCCCGGTCCTGACGGTTCAAAGTTGGTCATGCAGGCAATGGAGAAGGCGATTAACGCCATTGCCGCACGGTTTACCCCTGCGATCATAAAGGCGATCCGCATGCCTGAAGCCAGGGTGACCAAGATAGAGATTACCCTGAAAGGCTTCAGGAATTTCAAAGAATTCAGCGACGTTAAGGATTTTCTGGAAAAGGAGATTCAGGGGGTGAGGTCAGTGAAGCAGACCAGGGTCAAGGCCGATGCAATGGGTATTTCGGTAGAATTCTCCGGCACCGAGGAGGAATTCCTGGATAAGGTCGTTCGCCATCCGGGCATGCCCGTCAAGGCGGACGTGACCAAGGCAGAGGGGGGCGAACTCATTTTCAACATCAGGTAGTCTCTATGACCGTTCCGAATCTAATTACAATGATCAGGATCATCCTGGCGCCCGTCTTTATCATCTATCTGATTAACGATCAATTTATATCGGCCCTGATCGTTTTCATCATATGCGGGCTGACTGACGGCGTGGACGGCATGGTGGCCAGGCTTTTTAACCAGAAGAGCAGGCTCGGGACCTACCTGGATCCCATCGCGGACAAGACCCTCCTGGTGGCCGCTTTTATCGTGCTTTCGGTCAGGGGCTTCTTGCCGGCCTGGCTCACCGTGCTGGTGATAGCACGGGACGTGATGATATCGCTGGGCGTCTTTGTCATGTCCCAGTACAGGTTGGATTTCCGCATTGCGCCCTCCATACTGAGTAAGGTCAATACCTGCCTGCAGTTTGTGACAGTCATAGCGGTTCTTTCCAGAGAGCACCTCTCTTTCCATCACAATTTCTACGTTATTCTCTATTATGTCACGGCCCTCTTTACCATCAGTTCCGGGCTCCATTATATGCAATATTGGTTCAGGGTGATGGGGGAGGGGGTGGGGAACAGCAAGCGATAAGCCATTAGGGTCAAGGCCCAAGGCGCACGGCAAAACGGTCCACAAAATATCTCTTCCCTTGCGCCGGATGCCCTGTGCGTTCCATCTTCCCTTCCGCAGGGCAATCAGGGAGGGAGTGAAGGCAAGCCCACGGATTATATTTTAACGACAGATCAGGATCAACAATAGGGCTTGACATGTCCCGGGCGACTTGATAATAGAAAATTCCTCATTCGTAGGCACGTAGCTCAGGGGGAGAGCACTACCCTGACACGGTAGGGGTCCGGGGTTCAAATCCCCGCGTGCCTACCAGTATAATCAAAGGGTTATGGTACGAAAGGGTAATCCTTTGGCCTTTCCACTTCCATTTCAGGGTCAGCAACATTCAAGAGCCGCTTTCGGTACTGTCAAGAAAAAAGGTGGTTCTCGATCTAAATCGGGAATAACATTTTTTTGGAGAAAGAAACGTGTCAAAGCCAATTTTCTCCCTCCAAAAAGGACTCGACATCCTGTGCTGTTTTGATGATGATCATGAGGTCCTTTCTGCCCTCGAAATTTCTGAGCGCTTGAACATTCCTCTGAGCACGACCTATCGATATCTGACCGTCTTAGTCGAAAAAGGATTTTTGGCAAAGGATTCTGACTCCAACAAATACACGCTTGGCTATGTGATTTTCCAAATCGGAAGCATACAGTCTCCAAGAAGTAGACGCCTTGA
>JAZDGZ010000169.1:0-4156 GCA_043806375.1 Pseudomonadota bacterium
ACGATCTTTCAGGCCCTGGCAAAGACCTGGAAGATTCCATACAAGAAGATCGATCCCCTGAAACTGGATCTGAATCTGGTGACCACCACCATCCCCCACACCTTTGCCAGAAAGCATCTGGTCCTTCCTGTTGCCATGGAAGACGGGTATCTCATCGTAGCAACCCCTTATCCCTTCAACGTGGAGGTCCTTCAGGACATCTCTCAGGCCAGCCACTTGAAGGTTAAAACGGTCGTTTCCACCAAGACCGATATCATCAAACTGATCAATGAGTTCTTCGGTTTCAAGCGCTCCATCGTCGCGGCGGAGAACCAATTCTCCATGCCTTCCGTGGACCTGGGCAACCTGGAGCAATACGTTCGACTCAGGTCTTCCGACGAACTTCCTTCCAACGACCAGCATATCGTCAATGCGGTGGATCACCTCTTCAGCTATGCCTTTGACCAGAGATCGAGCGATGTTCACATCGAACCAAAAAGGGACAAGAGCATCGTAAGGCTGCGGATAGACGGGACGTTACATCAGGTTTATGAACTTCCCAAGGTTGTCCATTCCGCCATCATCAGCCGGATCAAGAACCTGGCCCGATTGGATATGGCCGAAAAGAGAAGGCCTCAGGACGGCCGGATCAAGATGGAAAAGGGAGGGATAGAGGCAGAGATCAGGGTATCCTCCGTACCCGTGGCATTCGGGGAAAAGCTGGTCATGAGGATCATGGACCCGGATATCCTCTTTCAGGACATGGAGGACCTGGGTTTCTCCTCCATGGACCTTATTCGTTTTCAGCAGTTTATCAACATGCCCCACGGCATCATCCTGGTTTGCGGTCCCACAGGGAGCGGCAAATCAACAAGCCTTTATTCAACGCTGCGCTATCTCTCAACGCCCGATATCAATATTACGACCATCGAAGACCCGATTGAAATGGTAGACGAGGACTTCAACCAGATCGCGGTTCAACCCGTCATAGGCATCACGTTTGCGACTATATTAAGGAATATCCTGAGACAGGACCCGGATATCATCATGATCGGTGAGATGAGGGACATCGAAACGGCGGAAAACGCGATCCAGGCGGCCTTGACCGGGCACCTTGTTCTCTCCACGCTTCACACCAATGATGCCCCGTCTTCCATCACCCGTCTTCTCGATCTGGGAATCCCCTCCTTCCTGCTCCAGGCCAGCTTGGCGGGGGTCCTGGCCCAGCGATTGGTCAGAAAGATCTGTCCCCATTGCAGGGAGACCTTTTCGATGGATTCTGAAGAATTGGCCGCCATGGGCCTCGATCTGGGAAAAGAGGGCCCTGTGGAGCTAAACAGAGGAAAGGGCTGTCTCAAGTGCCGGGGCACCGGTTACCTGGGGCGCAGCGCCATCTTCGAAGTTCTCCCGGTAACGGAGACAATCAGGAAGTGCATCACCCCTGAGTGCGATGTCGAGGGGCTGCGCGAAGCGGCCAAAAAGGAGGGGATGGTCACCCTCCGTGAGAATGCCATCAAGAAACTCTTGGACGGAAAAACCACCTACCAGGAAGTGCTGAGGGTCACCTGGGAGCAGCTATGAAATCGCTGCTCGATTTCATGACTAAGAAAATATGCTTCTCCAACTCACCATAGCCGACTTTGCCATCATCAGCCACCTGGAGATCCACTTCAAGCCCGGCCTCAATATCCTCACGGGAGAGACAGGGGCAGGGAAATCCATCATTATCAATGCGGTAAACTTGATATTAGGGGGAAGGGCCTCTGCGGATCTTATTCGAAGCGGCAGTGATGAAGCCAAGGTGGATGCCCTTTTCAGCCTTCCTCAAAACCCCGCAATTCATGCCCTTTTGTCCGAACTGGGTCTCCCCTTTCAGGGAGAGCTGGTCATCAAACGACATATCTCCCGGGAAGGTCGAAACAGGATCATGATCAACGGCTCCCTGGCCACCCTGCAGATGCTCTCAAGGGTCGGGATCGCCTTGATCAGTATTTCCGGGCAGCACGAACACCAGGTTCTCCTGAAGCCGGACAATCACATCACCCTTCTGGACGATTTTGGCGGACTGACCCACGAACGCCTCGGGCTTAACGCCGCCTTCGCCGCCTTTCAGTCCCGGAAGGAGGTCAGGGACTCCCTGTCAAAAGAGATCCGCGAGAGCGAAGAGAAACAGGATCTCGCGAGATTCCAGGTTGATGAGATCGAAAAGGCCGATCTCAAGGAGGGAGAGGACAGCCTCCTCTTGGAGGAGAAGAGACGTCTCCAATATGCCGAGCAACTCATACAGACGGTCGGGGAAGCCTATCAGATACTCTACGAAAAGGAGGGCGCCGTTCTCTCAGAACTGTCCCTTGGCATCAAAATGATCGAGAAAGGGGCTGAGGTCGACAAGCGGCTCAAGACCCTCCTTGAGACCCTTCATTCTGCAAGAATAGGGATCGATGAGACGGCCCTCGAGCTAAGGGACATTCAAAGGACGATCATGATAGACCCCAGAAGACTGGAGGAGGTGGAAGAGCGTCTTCAATTGATCAATCGACTCAAACGGAAATACGGGTCCTCCCTGGATGAAATCCGGAACTTCAAAGAAAGGGTCTCCAAGATAGTGGATAACCTGGATCTGAAGAGAGAGGAACTCAAAACGATCCAGCAGAGGATCGAGGCCATGAAGAAAGAGATCATAGCCATGGCTGATCTCTTGTCAAAGAAGAGGAAGGGCGTGGCCCATGAATTCGAGGAAGCCGTGAAGCAGGAGCTGGATCTGCTGGAAATGGCCGGCACCAGGTTTGAGGGCAGGTTTGTTCAGGATATGGCCCCCGATCAGGGTCAGCCGGACGAAAAAATGAAGGCTATCAAGGCGGATGGTTACGATAGAGTGGAGTTCATGCTTTCACCCAACATAGGAGAGGCACTGAAACCCCTTTCCAAGATTGCCTCGGGCGGTGAGTTGTCTAGAATCATGCTCGCCCTGAAAACCATCCTGGCGAGAACGGCGTCTGTTGAGACACTCGTCTTTGATGAAGTTGACTCGGGCATTGGTGGGGCAACAGCAGAGGTGGTGGGGGAGAAGCTCCGCTCTCTGTCAAGATACCATCAGATCCTTTGCATAACCCACCTCCCGCAGATCGCCGGCAAGGGCGCCACGCATTTCCTGGTAGAAAAGAGAGTCATCGAAAGCCGTACCCGGACGATCATATCAGAACTGGGGACGGAGGAGAGAGTGATGGAGATAGCACGACTTCTTGGAGGGAAGAGGATCTCCCAAAAGGCCATGGCCCATGCGAAAGAGATGTTGGGTTAGATTCTTACGCGTTCAATCTGGAACTATATATAGAGACATTAATCAGAGCTGACTTCGTCATTCCTGCGAAAGCAGGAATCCAGAACTAACCTGGATTCCGGGTCAAGCCCGGAATGACAAATTTCATAAGACTTATGTCGTCATGTATAGTATCCAGAAGTCAGCCCAGCCGCTTGCCGCCGGAGCGGCCAGTTTGATCGAACAGGAAACTGAAGTTTCATACAAGGAGCCAGTATCCAGAATAAATGGAAGTATCTCTCAAGCCATTCGTCACCTCTCGGTTTCTTTCCATTCTGGGTTCTGGCTCCTGGATTCTGGATTCTGTTTTGTCTAGGGCCTTAGCTTGATCACCTGGCCCGGTTCAACCGGAGTCCCCCCTAAAGGGACTGCCAAGGCTTTGTTTTCCTGGACCTCCACGATCCTTATCTCGCCCGCCTTGGGGCCCAAAATGTCGATGACCCTGCCGCTCGCGGACTGAATCGTTTCCCCTTGCCCGTAGACCTCAAGGACGAGTCCCGGTGTAAAGCCAACATCTTGACCCCCATTGATCACAACGGTCTCAGGCCCTGCCGAGAGGATTTTTCCGAACCACGGTTTGCCTGCCAAGGCCCTCCTGATGGCTGTGGCCTGAGCTTCTATGATCTGGGAGAGGGCCTTGTCGAATTTTTGCTCATCCATCTCCTGCTTGACCACCTCGGTATCCCCTTCATCAAGAAGCGGGACCCGTATCTTTCTGCTCTCCAGATGGGTCAAAAACAGGGTACCGGTGACGACATCAAAGGCATTCACGGCCAAGGATATTTCGACGTCTTTCTTGACGCTTCGGAAAGGCCAGATGCCGGTCGTTTTCTTATGAACCTCCATGGGATTCGCCAC
>JAZDGZ010000170.1:0-4122 GCA_043806375.1 Pseudomonadota bacterium
CGACAGAGGAATTCGAGTGCTCGGATGACTTCGCCGGTCAATCTAAGGCCCTTCCTGATTTGGCCTGGAAAAAGTCCTGCCTCCATGGCCCTCTCTTCCTCCCCGAGATTCCTGGAGGCCCATCCGAACAGCGTATCTCTCCCCTCTTGATCAATGTGGGTATTGAACTTAGGGGAACGGGGATCATTGACAACGAGAAAGTCCCATTCAATCTGAGCCGCATCGGTCGAATCTGATAATTGAAACGAGTAGACAGGGTCCACGTCACCTGCCGGCTTCATTTCAATGAGACAGGTCCTGTCCCCCTTGGGGCAGAAGAATCGTACCGCCTTTACCCCTCTTTCATCAGAGAGAGAGAGTGGGTCGATCCTAAAGAGCCGATAGAGAGAAGGGGCGATCAGGATTCGATACAGGCCTTCCTTTTCGAGGCGATCGAGCCGGTTGATCCTATGAATCCATGACATGGCACACCCCTGGTTGGTATGCCTATTTTTAAACCATTTCCAGGGTTCTGTCAAAACAAACGACTGAAACAAGGTCATGGACTAGTCAACCATCTCTTGCTTGCGCCACCGCTCACCCCCTTTTTGATTGACCGTTCTTCTTTCCTTCTGATAGGATGCCGCGCATTGCGACAAGGGCGCCGCGCTGTGCTCTTTGTGTGTGGTGAATTGAAACCGTTTGATTCTCGGCTCAAGAAACAGCAGATCGCATCTGCAAGGTCCCGTCGAGGAGGTATGATTGAGCGAAAAGCAGTCGGAGAAATTGCCCTCCATCTTCGTTTACGGAGACGAACTCGGCCGTTTTGATTTCGGACCCGACCACCCTTTCAAACCGGAGAGGGCCATCAAGACCTATGAGCTCTGTTCGCGTTACGGCGTCCTCAACCATCCATGGATGACCGTCCTGGACCCTGATCCCATTGATCCGGGCCTGCTCGCTCTCTTTCACGAGGCCGCTTATATCGAACTCCTTCAGGAGGCGGGCCGGGGAGAAGTCCGGCTGGAAATGCTGGAGCGGGGGTTGGGGACCTCGGACACCCCTATTCTGCGGGGGATCTATGAATGGTCCTTGCGGGCAGCGGGAGGCACCCATTCGACGGCCCTCGATATTCTTAAGGGCCGGGTTCAGAGGGCATTCAACCCTCTGGGCGGCTTTCACCATGCCTTCCCGGGCCATGCCGAAGGGTTTTGCTATATCAACGATATTGTGATCGCCATCAAAGACGCCCTTCGCCACGAACCCGGGATACGCATTGCCTATGTCGATTTTGACGCCCACCATGGAAACGGGGTGCAGGAGGCCTTCTACGATGACCCAAGGGTCATCTTTGTCTCCCTCCACGAGACAGGAAAGACCCTCTATCCATGGTCCGGGAACGAGACAGAGATCGGCAAGGGAAAAGGGGTAGGCTATACGGTCAACGTCCCCCTGGAGCCCGGGACCGACGACGAAGTCTATGTCTTCGTCCTTGATGCGGTTGTCTTCCCTTTGCTCCAGGCCTTTTCCCCGGATCTAATCGTCGCTGAACTGGGCGCCGACACGCTGATCTCCGACCCCCTGACCCACCTCAAGCTCACGAACAATGGGTATCAGAAGGCCGTGAGAGGGATTTCGGAAATATGCCCCAAAATCCTTGCCCTCGGCGGCGGGGGTTACGACCTGTACCGCACCGCCAGGTGCTGGACCCTGGCGTGGGCCATCCTCAACGACGTCGAACCGGCGGACGAATTCGCCGGACTCGTGGGAGGAATGATGTTCGGTCCGGAGATGGAGGTGGGAAGCCTCTATGACCACCCCTTTCATAGCAAAGGGGAAGTCAAGGAAAAGGCCTTGGAGGAGGCCCGCAGGGCAGTAGCCTTCATCCGTGACAAGGTTTTCCCCATCCACGGGCTGAAGTAGGCGATAAAGGCAAGGTGCAAGGCACAGGGCGCCACGGTGTCCGCCCCTACGATTGACCCTGAGGAGTCTCCCCCTGAGAATTGATCCTTATACACAAGACACCGACGGTAAACCTTGAATATCGAATGTCGATCAAGGAACCGCAGAATAATGAAGTATTCACTTCGACGTTCGAAATTCCTTGTTCGACATTCTGCGGTTTTGAAGAGGTCTCTTTTAAACCAAATACTCGCATCACCTCTCTGTCAAGTTTATACACGACTCGGTCCTGACAGGCGGTCTGGAAGGGAAGTCACTTGGATCTGCTATAGGACAAGGCAGCCTCCTGCTCGATAACGTCCTCATCCGACCTTCGACCTTTTAGGGCCAGGGTCAGTCCTGCCCCGATGACGAGGAGGACCGCCGCGGTCAGGAAAGAAGAGCTGTAACTGCCGGTCGAGGCAATCAGCATCTGGGACAATCTGCCCATAACGAATCCGCCTACTCCCCATGCGGTAAAGACTATCCCGTAGTTGATGCCAAAATTCTTGAGGCCCCAGTTGTCCTTTGTCAGGGACGGGAAGAGGGAGAGGTTGGTTCCGTAGTTGAATCCGATAAAGGTGGCCAGGAAGACCAGTATAATGGGACTCGTTTTTTCGGCGCCTACGACCGGAATAGCTACAAGCATGAGGACAGCCTGGAATAGAAGCATGATGATCAGGGTCAAGCGCCGACCTATCTTGTCAGAGAGAACGCCGGCGATGATTCGACCGCCCGCATTGCCAACAGCCAAGATGGCCACGACCAGGAAGGCCAACTCTCCCATACTCTTCTGGGCCATGCCTGCCACGCTCCCGATCACCATGAGACCGGCCCCGGACCCGACAAAATAGATGGACCATATGACATAGAAGGCCCGGGTCTTTATCATCTCCGACGGCCTGGCGTCACCCCGTATCGAAGAGGGAAGGGCACCCTTCTTGGACTTGCTTTTATCTTCCTCCGGGACATAACCTGCCGGTGGATTGGCGAGAAGCATAGAGAGCCCGCAGACGACGACAAGAAAGGCTATGCCGAAAAACAACATCGCCTTCTGCAATCCCCAAATGCCCAGAAGATACTGGGACAAGGGGGCAATGTACACGGAGGCGAGGCCAAAGCCGGCGACCACCAACCCGGCGATCAGACCCGTTTTAGAGGGGGAAAACCACTTGAGGGCGGGCGGCGTGGCGGCCGAATACCCGAAACCGATACCTGTGCCGGCCAATATGCCAAATCCCAAAATCCAGATCAGGTAGCTTGTGCTCTGGGAGATCCATATAAAGCCTAACCCCACAAGGATGCCGCCGATAAAGGCGGTTAGCCTGGGGCCGAACCGGTCCTGGCACTTTCCTGCCAGGATCATTGCAAAGGCGAAGACGATACAGCAGATTGCATAGGGATCATTCAACGACGCGAGATCCCAGTTAAAGGCCCCTTCCCCCCCCTTCTCAATGGATTTCTTGATCGCCCCCTTGAAGATGCTCCATGTGTAGAGGATACCGAGGGCGAGGTTAATACTCGTTCCGCTAAAGGTGACGATCCAGCCCTTGTTGCTCTTTGATCGCGACATGACTTTCTCCTTTACCCTTTCACGACAAAACCCAACCCCCCCGGAGTTTTCCCCCGGGACTCCACAGGGCGCCCCAGGGAAAAACCCGCTAGGAGGTGGATTTGGGTTGAAAGAGTTCCTTTCGAAGACTACTGTCGTCCTGAGACCAGTTTGTCTACAACGTCGGGATCGGCCAGCGTAGAGGTATCCCCGAGTTCCTTGACGGCCCCTTCAGCGATCTTCCTGAGGATCCTTCGCATGATCTTTCCGCTTCGGGTCTTGGGAAGGCCGTCCGTAAAGTGGAGTTTGTCCGGAGACGCAATCGGGCCGATCTCCTTTCTCACGTGATTGATGAGTTCTTTTTTCATTTCATCCGATGCCTTGAAACCCTCTTTCAAGGTCACAAAGGCATAGATCCCCTGTCCCTTAATATCATGAGGGAACCCGACCACCGCCGACTCGGCTACCGCAGGATGGGATACCAGGGCACTTTCGACTTCCGCCGTTCCCAGCCTGTGGCCTGAGACATTAATAACATCGTCAACCCGGCCCATAAGCCAAAAAAAGCCGTCCTCATCCTTTCTTGCGCCGTCACCTGAAAAATAGAGGCCGGGATGCTGTATAAAATACATTTCCTTCATTCGCGCCGG
>JAZDGZ010000171.1:0-2720 GCA_043806375.1 Pseudomonadota bacterium
CCTTGCCTCCCTAAAACAGATACGCCAGGCCAAGAAGGCCATCAGGAAGTCCTTCCGTTGCCAGGTGGATCACCTGGGTTTTGCCCTCGTCGAGTTGCTCTCCCCCTGCCCCACAAACTGGAAGCTCTCTCCCAAAGATGCGTGGCGCTGGATCAACGACGTGATGATAAAGACCTACCCCCTGGGTGTGATCAAAGACACCACAGGATACGAGGATAAGAAATGATTGTTCGAACGATTTTTGCAGGGTTCGGGGGCCAGGGAGTTCTGCTCATGGGGTATGTCCTGAGCCATGGGGCCATGCTCAAGGGCCTGAACGTCACCTACTTCCCGGCATACGGCGCCGAGATGCGAGGGGGCACGGCCAATTGCACCGTCACCCTCTCAGACAAAAAAAATCGCCTCTCCTGTGGCCTCCAACCCGGACACCCTGGTGGCGATGAACTATCCCTCTTTGGAGAAATTCGAACCCTCCATGGCGGAGGGGGGCCTGGTTCTCCTCAACGCCTCTCTCATCCGGGAATCCCCTTCCCGTTCAGACGTAAAGGTGCTCCGGGTCCCCACGGTGGATCTGGCCCATGAGGTCGGTTCTGACCGCGTCGTTAATATGGTCATGATTGGCGCCTTTTGTGCCAAGACCAAGCTGCTCACCCCGGATGAAGCCGCAAAGGGCATGCAGGCGGCCCTGAAGGGCAAGGAAAAATTCTTTGACCTGAACCAGAAGGGTATCGAACGGGGCTTCGCCTTTGTTGAAAAGGGCAAATAGAGGCAGCACCGGGAAGTCAGAATCCAGGAGCCGGAATTCAGAAGATGGTGTCTGAAGCGTGAAACAGCATGGCAGCTCACGCGTTGCGGGACTCTGGTTTCTAAATTCTAGTTTGTTGATTCTGGCTTCTGTCTCCTGGCTTCTGGATTCTCAAAGATTTCGATACCGCTTGAATTCATCGACCTCTTTTTTGAGCCAGTCGGGCCAGAACGCCTCGTCAATGGGATAGCTGGCGTCCAGGGCCTGAAACGAGCCCTTTCCCGCGACCTTCTCAATCCTCTCTTTCTGGTTGTATTTCACCTCGTCCACGCCGATGAGCTTGGCCACGGCCTGGTTTATATCTTCAAGGGACTTATCGTAGGGGTGGCCCTTCTTGAAGGCCCTCTGGACGGCCAGTTCGTCCAAACAGTCCTTTCCCCGATGCCACTCCTTGAACGAAGGGAAAAACATGGGGCCGTAGGACACCCAGAATTCAATGGTCAGTGCGCCTGTGTTGTATACCACCCATACCGAACCGCCTTCGCTCACGCTTCCCCTCACAATGCTGTCATCTCCCATGGCAATATGCTTGCCCTTCAACAGGGAGTCTATTCCGCCGAACTTGAGACCCACCTCCTGGGTCCTCGTCTTGCGCGTGCCCTCTTGAAAGGTTCTGACGGCCTGAGGAAGCTTTATCAGGGCCGGGTATAAGGGCTTACCCAGACCTTCCGCGATCCCCACCGTAACCCCCCAGCCTGATTCCGGGTTGGGGATGACGATGTCACCCTTGGATCCCTTGTAATGGGCAACGAGTTCCAGCCCCAGTTCTCTCCTGATCTGGAATATCTCCTTGCCTCTGAACAGGGAGGCGACGTTGCCGAAGTAAACCCCCTGGAATATATCCGGCATGAGGGGCTCTTCCCTGACCCTTCTGGTCTCACTCCCCTTGGAGGAGCAGATGGTCATCTCCGCACCGTCATACTCCCTCTCCAGCACCCCATTCAGCCTTCTGTGGGAACAGGATTCAGAGGCGACCACAAAGAGACCGTCAATGGCGGCGTAACAGAAGGGCTCAAAGGCCTTGTCGTCGTTCAGGGCAATCATGTAGGTCTCGCTGCCCTCCTGAACCAACGCAACCAGGGCAAAAGTCGCCCTTCCGTGCAATTTGTCAACGAGCCTCTTTCCGGCCTCGAATGTCACCCCCTCCTGAGTGAGGTATTTGTGCAGCAAGGCGCCTACGACCTCTGTCTTATTGTCCGTATCGAAAGTATAATCTTCCTCAAGTTCCGCCTTGAGGTCAGTTTCTTTCATGAGATACCCGTCCATGGTCAGGGCGACCTTGAATTCGGAATTCTTCTTGGGTCGAATCTCTATGGGCTCGGCATTGACCTTTTCTGCGACTTTTCTTTTCGTGTACCCGATATTCCCGATCGCAGCGAAAGGCTCCATGTCCTGAAAGACCTTCATGATATTATAGTCAATGACATCGGCGATCCGGCCCAGGCCCTTGTGGACATAAATCCCCTTTCGGGTGGCAATGGCCAGCCCGGTGCTCGCCTTGCCCCTATGCTGGCAGGCCCCCGTTGCCAGAAACGCCTTGTTGACCAGCTGATCATCGCCGTAGCCGTAAACGCCCACAATGCCGTCCATGGTCCTGTCCTCTCTATGTTAAGATTTGCCGGTTGGAACACAGTCCCTTTTCACGAGGGAATGAAGAGAATGGCAATATAAAAAAGCGATCTATTTGTGTCAAGGCCCAATTGCTTTGGGCGGTGATATATGGCAGCAGAAGGGATGAATCATGGCTGAAGATCGAGAAGCTCAGGAGACGTACCGTTCGGACAGCGGGAGTGGTCTTATAAATGATTGTTTTATTTATTCAATTGTATTACAGTAAGGGCACTTGCAAGGGTTCGGTCTTGCCCCCATCCTGCACTCGGCCCTCGGGCAACACGCAAGGAAGGTCTCAGTTCGG
>JAZDGZ010000172.1:0-2555 GCA_043806375.1 Pseudomonadota bacterium
TCCCCTTTACCGATCATCTGATAGATGATTATCGGCTCTCCTATGATACCTATAGGACTTCCACACAATTCAAATTCACTGATGCGGCGTGGGCGGTTTCAAGGGCGGTGGGAGGCATTGACTAGCCGCCGACCTGCACAAAGTTAAGGAGTAACCCTATGGAGGAATTAAGAAAGGCCATTCTGGCGTTTGCCGAAGGCAGCAAAAAAAGCAAGTTCTATTTCAAGGACATGGAGAGGGCGGTCCAGGAGGTCATTCCGGATGCCAAAGCCAGGGACATCAAGAAGGCGGCAACTTCCCTGGTGAACGAGGAGAAATTGATCTATTTCTCCACGGGAAGCAGCACCATGTATGGCCTCAAGGGTCGAGGGCAAACCGAGGATCATTAGGCCAAATTCCTGGCCTGATTTTGAAATGATAGGATGAGAGGTCGCTATCCGGGAAGGATTGCGACCTCTTTTTGTCCATTGAGGTCTGATATGAAGGAACCGAAAAGCTCCGAAAAATTCATTGAAGAACAGAAAAGGATATTGGCGGAAAACCCGGAATGTGCCAATTCCCAATACAACCTGGGCGTTTCCCTCATGGAGCAGGACAAATTGGATGAAGCGGTTCCCTTTTTTGAAGAGGCGATCGCCAACAGCGGCCGGATGTTTGAGGCGTGGGTCAACCTGGGTTACATCTATTTCAAGAAAGGGGATATTGACCAGGTGGCCGAAGTGAACCGGCGGGCCGTGGAGATCGAACCGAGATATGCCCGCGGGTACGCCAACCTGGGGTTTGCCTATCTCCAGATGAGCAAGACAGAGGAGGCTATCCAGGCCCTGAAAAAGGCGATAGAGTTGAATCCCGATATCGTCCAGGCCTGGAATAATCTGGCCAATGCCTACCTCCAGCAGGGAGACGTGGATAAGGCTGTCGAGACAGGCAAGGCCCTGCTGGGCCTGGCCCCCGATTTCGCCCTAGGGCAAAACAACCTTGCCTTTGCCTATTATTCGAAGGGAGATTATAAAAAGGCCCTGGAACATCTGGATAAGGCCATCTCATTAGGCTTTGAGGCCCATCCGGAATTTCTGAAGATCCTGGAACCCTACCGAAAAGAATCGTAATACGGGAAATGGATCATACAGGTTCTGATCTCTTTTGAGATTTGGCGCAAAGATCTTGACAAAGAATCGTTGGTCATAATAAAAGAGTTTCTGATGTTTGACGAATTTTCTTACCTATTAAGGGGGTGATTTTATGACTGATTATTGCATTAATGTCTTTCTGGATGAAGAACAGCGGAAGAAGATTGAAGAGTTGGGTCTAGCCGACCATATACAGGAGATCGAGGGCAAGAAGGCTGTCCAGGTATCGATGAGTGAGAAGGACCAGAAGAAACTTCAGAAGGGTTTCCCCGGTTTGAAATTTAATGAATCAAATGCGTGTGTGCTTCCTGAGCAGGCCCAGATGACTCTGATGGACGTCGTATTTCAGGTGAAAAGCCTCGATGTTATGAAAATGGCAATCAGTAAACTCTATAATCCACTGGCGGGCAAGCCCATTCGCAGTAAGGCCCTTTGACCAGACACGAACCAGAGCTGCAAGGGACGATGCAAAGGAGACAGGATTAGATTTCCTTTCCATTTGCTCGCAGGCGGTTTGTGTGTGAGATCCCATAGATCATGCTGCCCGGTTTTCCGGGCAGTTTTTTGGCAGACATAAGGGTGATGACTTCGTAAAGACCCATTTTCATGTCATTTCGAGCGAAGCGAGAAATCTTGAAGTAGTAACACGTTGAAAAGAGAAGATTTCTCCCTGCGGTCGAAATGACAGTAGGGCAGGCGACCCTGCCTGCCAACTAAGCGCGCGGGACAGCCCAGCGTGGCTGGCGGTTTTTTGTCGGCGCGGTGGCCGACCCTACGTATCTTGTTTTTCCGTTCGTGGTGAGCCCTTCGGCCCTGAGTTCACGACCGAAGGGGTGGCCAACCATGAACGGTAATCCAAGGCCAGACTCTTTCGACTTGCAGAGGTTCCTGTTCGATCAAACTGGCCAACCGGCCAGCGCCTAAGCTGGATTCCGGCTGGAGTCTACTCTGCACTGGAGGCGGGAGCGGAGTGACGAAAAAAGGGCTTTTTGCACTTTTTACGAAACCGTCAAAGATTGGGCAGACAAAAAACGAAACCCGTGGATAGCTGGTTTACCTATCTAAAGCAGGGGCTTTCCCGAAAGCCCATCGAGGACCCGATAGCCGGTCCGGACGGCTATTCCGGCGTGGCGACGAACCTCAGGAACCTTCGCCCTTACGCCGGCCGCCATTGGCGAAAAGGTCTCTTTGGTCTCCTCCTCATCATCGTGACCTCTTCTCTCGCCTTTCCTCAGCCGCTCATCACTCGCTACATCATTGACGACGTCATCCTGGCCCGCCAAATCGGGCTTTTGGCGGGGGCTGTGGCCTTGCTGATCGCGATCGTTCTGGTCGAGAGAGGAATGGGCCTGCTTCAGGAATTCTATTTTGCCCGTCTTGAGCAACAGGTGACCCTCGACGTTCAACAGGATCTGATCGAGCGGG
>JAZDGZ010000173.1:0-2701 GCA_043806375.1 Pseudomonadota bacterium
GTTTTGTGGTTATGCTCACCGGGCGTGACGACACCGGAGGCCTTCAGCTTGAATTGACTCCCAACCCTCCTTGGCCCGAAATCGACCATATCACCATCTCTGTGGCTCAAGAGGACTATCGAATCCGGAAGGTGGAGATCCGCAATCTCCTGGGAGGAATCACGAGGTTTAAACTCGGAAATGTGGCGGTTAGAAAGCGTTTTGATGCGGGCCTCTTTACCTTTGTGCCGCCTGACGGGGTCAAGGTCATCAAGGAATTGGAATAAGTCAAATGGTTCCCCTCATGCAGGCCATGCCCGCAACTTAATCCAACTATATCGCCGGCGCTTCAATTGAATGACGAATGTCGAACAAGGTTTACCCGCCTTCGGCGGCGCCAGAGGCGACCAGGGAATTTCGAATCATGAGGGAGGTTTGGGTAAACCTCACTTCTACGCAGGAGACGGATTTACCTCAAGTGGGTTAATTCCCTGGTCTTGACGGTTGTTTCCTTCACCATTCTGAATTCATCATTCGATATTCTGCGGTTAAACACCGACCTTCAGGCAAGTTTTCAACTTCTTTGCAACCTACAGAGAAGTCTCACAGTGAGATCCTGAGCGATACACGACCCGCTCACTGAAAAAGCACTTGCTGCGCAGCCTGCTAATAAAGAAAGGTCATCTTCTCCCCACCATGACCCTTGAAAGCGTTTTACCCACCTTTTTGAGGCTTACCAGACTGTCGGCGGGCATAAAATAATCGATGAAGGGAAGCGCTGCCTGCATCCCCCTGCAGATCGGTTCGTACTCAGGGTCGCCTGCCAATGGATTCAGCCAGATGAGGCTCGAGACCTTCTTGGCCAAGGTCTCCATTTCACTTTTCAACAGATTCCTCGCCCCCAGATCCCAGCCGTCGCTCATGATCACGACCACTGTCCGCTTGTTGAGATGCCTCCTTCCATAGTGCAGATTGAACTGATGAAGCGAGTAGCCGATTCGCGTACCCCCCGACCAGTCCGGGACCTGTCCGGAGATGATCTCCATGGCCTTGTCGATGCTAAATCTTCTGATCACGGAGGTAATGCGCGTGAGAGACGTTGAAAAGACAAAGACCTCGGCCCTCGGACCTACCCCCTTCAATCCCAGGATGAAGGGCATCACGAAACGCGCGTAACGATCCATGGACCCGCTCACGTCCGCCAGGACGACCAGCCTCTTGAGTCTTTTTTTCTTTTTTCTGTAGAGTAATTCGAGGGGCAGTCCCTCGCCCCTGAGGCCTTTTTTCAGAATTCGGCGGAAATCGATATCACAGGGTTTCTTCGATCTTTTGTAACGGCGTGTCATCGAAACCCTGAAAGGGGCCATGAGGTTTTTCAAAAGGAGCTGGGCGGTATGGACCTCCCCCCTGTCGATTTGGGCCAGGCTTTTCTTTTCCAAAACAGCGACAGGACTGTAGGTCACCCCCCCCATGGACTCGTCTTTACACTGCCCTTCGGCATCGCCCTTTTCATCGGGAGCGACCTTCTGAGATATCTCAAACGGCAAATCCCTGTCCGGCTCTGGAACCTCCGGGTCGCCTTTGGCCGCCTTCTGCTCTTCCTCATCTTCGATGCCCTTCCAAAAGGCATCGAAAAATTCATCAAAGAGCTTCCACTCCATCTCATCGACAACCAGGTTGGTGCGAAGGATATTAAAGAAATCACCCTTGTGGCAGACATTGGTCTCTTCAAGGCCTCGAAGGGCCTCCACGATACTGGATGGAAAGACCTTGAAGCCGCGATCGCGCAGAAATCGAGAAAAAAGCACCACCCGCTCGGTGAGCCCCATGCGATTCAAATCACACCACCGGTTCAAGATACTCGGCCCGCTTTTCACTATGGGCCCACACCTCCTCGGTAAATCTCTGGATGTCGTCCTGGTATTTGAGGATGCATCCAAGGGTCTCCAGGACCACCTCTTCATCCAGATGCTTCCTCTCCATGGTTATGAGGGCATTGGCCCAATCCAGAGTCTCGGAAATGCCCGGCCTCTTTAAGAAATCAACGGACCTTATCTTCTGCATGAAGTGGGACACCTGCCTTGCCAGGGCCTCCTCCACGTAGGGCAATCTTGTCTTGACGATCCTGTATTCCTTTTCAAAGGTGGGATAATCGATCCAGTGATACAGGCACCTCCTCTTGAGGGCATCGTGAACGTCCCGCGTGCGGTTGGATGTAACCACGACTATGGGCCTCTGTGCTGCCTTGAGGGTGCCGATTTCAGGAATGGTAATCTGGAAATCCGAAAGCACCTCGAGCAAAAAGGCCTCGAACTCCTCATCAGACCGATCTATCTCGTCTATGAGCAGAACGGGCGCCCTTTCATTGGAGTTCATAATGGCCTCCAAGAGGGGGCGCTTTATGAGAAACTCCGGGCCGTATATGGCCTGCTCGATCTCTTCCTTCCCCTTTTTGTCCTGCTCTTGAAGCCTGATGTGCAAGAGTTGTTTAGGGTAGTTCCATTCATAAAGGGCGGTGGAGGCATCCAGGCCTTCATAGCATTGAAGGCGGATGAGATTCGTCTCAAACAGCTTGGACATCACTATAGCGACCTCTGTCTTGCCCACCCCGGGTTCACCCTCCAGGAATACGGGTTTCTGAAGGCGGTGCGCTAAGAAAAGAACCGTGGCCAGTGCCCGATCCGCTATATACTGGGCCCTAGCAAGCTCTTCGGCGACCTCC
>JAZDGZ010000174.1:0-4259 GCA_043806375.1 Pseudomonadota bacterium
CAGTAGCTGGCCGAAAGACCGGAAGCCGTAGTAGGATTCGCTGAAGCCAGGTTTGCGACGCTTCAGGGTCTGCTTGATCATAGAACCCCAGATCTTCTCCCCCTCCCCGCGTTCTTCAACCAAGGCCTCGTAGGTCTCGACAATCAGATCCCATGCCTCCTGCTTCTTATCTCCGGCGGCCTCGCCCGCTTTGGCAGTCAAGCCCCGTGCCGGCTTGCGGCTCCCCTCTCTGCCGCCGGCCTTCTTGCGGGGCGTCTGACGGCGGACGAGGTCGTCGTAATAGATAAACTCATCGCAGTTTGCGATCAACAAGTCCGACGTCGAATTCTTGACGCCGACACCGATTACGATTTTGTTGTTCTCCCGCAGCTTGCTAACGAGCGGGGAAAAATCAGAGTCACCACTGATGATGACGAAGGTGTCCACGTGTTCTTTCGTGTAACAAAGGTCGAGAGCGTCTACAACCATGCGAATATCGGCAGAGTTCTTGCCCGACTGGCGCACGTGAGGAATCTCGATCAACTCAAAGGACGCTTCGTGCATCGAAGCCTTGAACTCTTTGTAGCGGGCCCAGTCGCAGTAAGCCTTCTTGACCACGATATTCCCTTTGAGCAGGAGCCGCTCGATCACCTTGGCAATGTCGAATTGGGCGTAGTTTGCGTCGCGAACGCCCAAAGCGACGTTCTCGAAGTCGCAGAAAAGGGCCATGTTCCTAGTCTCAGCCCGATATGTCATGGCATGAATCCTCCGTAAATGGTCAGGGGTTATCGGTCTTGTTCTTAACGTAACCGCCTTCCCTTTTGAAGCGTTTTACCCGATCATCCGTCATCGGATGACTTGAAAGATATGATAACCACTTCTTCGCAGCCTGATTGGGCATCGAATGCTTCTTCTGTTCAATTCGAAGCATCAGGTTGGAAAAATGCTCAGGATGAAAGGAATGAGAGACAAGCCATTCAAGGACATAATTATCCGCCTCTCGCTCAAATTCCCTGGAATAGGACAGTTCGGTCAACAAAACCGGGAGCCCCAGAAATAGCTCTGAAGACCCCGTCACGTCTCCGGTTATTGCAAGCAGCGTAAACCCCAGAAGTGAACCCTGTATTAGGGATCGCATACTGTGGCGATGAACCACGTGTCCTATTTCGTGCACCAACACAGCAACTAACTCATCATCATGTTCGGCAATTCCAACCATTTCATCAGTGAAGACAATCCTCCCGTCCGGAACGGCAAAGGCGTTTGGGCCAATCGGTCCCCCCTTTCTGAAAAAGATTTTTATCCCGTAACTCCCATGCGCGGCAATCACCGGCTCAAAGTAGCGAATCAGTTGCTCCTGCCTCCCTTTCTGCAACTCGGATACCTTAAGGACGGATCGATCCAGAATTTGAATGGTCTGGTCGCTTGCCTCCCTAAGCGCGAAAGGCGGCAGCCAGTATGCAATGACCTTTGAGGCCGCCGGAATCCCATATTTAATGCTCCCTACCATGAAGACAGCAAGGATCAGGATGCCGATAATGAGATATTTCTTACGACTTTCAAGTAGGTGGACGACATTCATCCATGAATGCCTCTTAAATTTTTCTAAGACAGTGTCTATAGAATCATTATCTTCCGTCTCGAATTGTTCACCATTAGGAAAGTGGATGAAACGGGGGGTATTAGCCAACCTTGGAGAGATCCTGACCTGATCGAGGTTTGTGGAAGCAAGGGGCTGATTGTCTTTAGACCTTTTAACGCGTATCTCGCCTGTATTAAAGACACAGAAGATCGCCCCAATCGCGTCAGACCTTATTCCGTCATAGTATTTCCCGGTAACTGAGATCATAATCCGAAATCAAAATCGAGGGAATCCATAACTTCTTCGCCCAATGCGGCGACCTGTTCCTGCGCACCGGCGATAAAATCCGATATATCCCCAGATGCGACTAATGAGAGATGGGCCAACTTGTAACGCAAGGCCCGCACCCTTGCCCAGGGGTGGAACAGCCCGAGGGTCACTGCTGTTCCCAGGGAGTTGGTTATCACTATCAATAGGTATTCAAAGGTGTCCAGGTTTGCCCTAAACCTGTGATCGGAGAGTTGGGAAGAATTGTAGAGCAGGTTTGTGGTTTTCACCGAATAATATGCGAACATGTAAAGATAGAGTACTAGACCAATGAGCAAGGCGATCGGGATAAACAGGAAGCCGGCGCCGACTACCAGCACGATGCCTATTCCTACGGGAATAAGTGCACCAAAAGCTATCCTGTAATAGTCATTCCGACCCGCCGTGAACGTAAATTTGGTGGTCCCGTAACTGCTGTTTTCGACGATAAATTTTCTTTGACGAAAATAGACATAGGGGAACAATATCCCGAGGGTGAAAAAGCCGACTATCGGCCACAACACATAGACCTTGGCGGCCTCCTTGATGTCTCCATCAAAACAAAATCGGATATTCCTAAAAGCACTATTCCTGGCGTTAAAGCTAAGGGAGCGGACTATGAGCCATGGTAAAGCCACTACAAATATCAGACTCATGAGAACCCCCGCCACAACATTTAGTTCGGACAGGACCGAGTAAACGATGAAGAAGCCAGCCACAATGAGACGGCCCTTCAATATTTTCATGGGGTCCGCAAGATACTCAAAGCTTGATCCATGAAGGCGCGTGGAACCGTAAAAATACTGTTTCCTACGCACTTTGGCCCAAGCCGAATAGATCCCCAGGGTAACGATGGAAAGGAGAACATTGACGAGCCAGATCTTAAAGTATTCCGTTCCTCCTCCATTGAATTCAAATGGAATTTTCGATATTTTAGGTTCCCGTGGCAAATCTTCCGGTCTTGCAGGTTTTGAGACCTCCGGCCGCATGTTTTGCCGCTCTTTTGCCGTTGACTTTGCCATATCACGAGACATTGCTGCGACTATCGGTTCCCCGTTTGTCTCGGACACCGTGCTCTTTATCAACACGACATGGAGGCCCGCCTTTCTTAGCATAAGCCCAAATTTTCGGGCAGCCTGTTCATTGAAGCCCCTTTTCAATATCACGCGTCGGGCACTGAGGATCTTCTCCGCTTTTTCCGGGCTGATGTTGAAAAGCCCGACCAGCCCGTTTCTAACCAAGTCAAAATCATAACCATCCAGAATTTTTCCTTTGTATACGATATCATACTTCGCATCAACCATAGCCAGCACCACTCCTGAGGACGTGTTCAATTTTTCAACTTTTATCTCTAATCACTCCTGCCCAGCTCTCCCTAGATTCACCGTCAAAAAAAGTGAAACACCTCGTTGAGTTTGTGTAGACAAGCGGATAGAATGCTTTTGAGAGAAAGAATCTATCACCAACGAGATGAGGCTACATGATGACACAAGGCGAACTGGCTTTCAAGTACGAAGTGGACCATCAAGGGAGGGGAGTGACGGGGATGGTGAGGAGCATTGAGCGGCATGTAAAGGCACGCAAAGGGGGACAGGGCTGGACGGATGCGGAGCATGTTCTGTCGTTGGTGATGCTGAACCTGGCGGGCGGGGACTGTGTAGAGGACGTGGACAGACTTGAATCGGACGCGGGTTTTTGCCGACTGCTTAGCAAGGCGGTGAGTCATGGGTTGAGCCGAAAGGGCCGGGGGGGATTAAAGAAACGGTGGAGGAAAGAGAGAATCCGGAGTGTGCCGTCGAGTTCAGCGGTATTTCGGTATTTGTCCGAGTTTCATGAGAGGGATCAGGAGGGGTTGAGGGAGGCGGGCAAGGCGTTTATCCCTGAGGCGAATGAGGCGCTCAAAGGGCTATGCAAGGTGAACAAGGATTTGGTTGTTTTGTGCAGAACAACGAAGCAGCGCAAAGGGCGACGCTGTTGGAGACTGAGAAGGCCCATGCGTTGCGCTGTTATGAGGGATATCCAGCCTACCAGCCTATCAACACATGGTGGGCTGAGCAAGGTCTGGTGTTGCATACCCCCACCTGAGGGGAGAGGTAGGTCTGCAGACCGCCATCGCCGCCCAGTGTCGCCTTTACACAAGAAAAGTGCCCTGTCATCTTGGTGAAAACGGCCCTCCCTAAGGTGCAAATGCGACGTGCGGGTGGAGAAAATACTCCCTCACACGTGCCAGAGACAATCTGTCTCCACTTAGACGGTGGATTTGGGGCACATTCCTTTGCTTTTCAAAGGCTGCTCTTCGTAGTAATATAATGGAGCATCAGAGGGCTCAGTTTGTGAACGGGAGACTATTCTGGCACCCTATCAGAGTGCATAGGAATCCTTTCCGGTGGAC
>JAZDGZ010000175.1:0-3926 GCA_043806375.1 Pseudomonadota bacterium
GCGGTCTGCATGGGCCGGGCCCTGATGATCCCGGGCATGGTGGGCAAGAATGCGGAGAAATGGCTGAGGGGCGAGGACAAGGGGCTCCCCAATTCCGTTTCGAGATACGGCTCGACCAAGGAAGAGATCTTCATGAACTATGAGGTCCTGAAAGAAAAGTACGGTTCCGATGTGGAGAAGCTTCCCCTGGGCGCCATCGGGCTTTTCAGTGTCATCGACAAGCTCAAGGTCGGTCTCCAGCAATTGATGGCCGGCTCCAGAAATTGGGAAGTCGGGTATATCGGCCGCCAGGACATCTTCTCCCTCACCGAGGAATGCGCCAAGGTGACCGGGATTTCCTACGTCATGGACGCCTACAGAGAGGAAGCCCTTAAGATCATAGATGCCTAGGCCTGCTGCGGCCTATCTCTCTCCTTTAGCGGGGACACCGGTTACCGTCCCCGCTTTTTTAGCCTCAGCGGCACGGCATGGAGGCGACCGCGCTGTCATCTGAATTGACAAGGGCGTATGGCTCGACTAAGAATATGACCATTCTTCCATCTTGCCCCGGCCCGGCTTTTCAAGCCGGGATACGGGGCGGAGGGCTCCATGGTATCCAAGAGTTTAGACTTGCCCCGCGAGATCTACGGCCGTTTTAGGGCCTTCCACGAGCTGATGGCCAACAAGATCCGGGAGATCCTGCTGGTCTCCAGTCCCTATGATGCCTTTATCATGGAAGAAGACGGCAGCCTCGCCTCCAGGATCATCAACGAGTACAGCGGATTAAATCTGAGCCAGCCCCCCCGTGTAACCCGAACCTCATCGGCCTATGCAGCACTCGAGTGGTTGAACGAGAAGAAGTTCGACATGGTCATCTGCACCCCCCACCTGGCCGAGATGGATGCCTTTTCCCTGGGTCTCGAAATCAAAAAGGTGAAGCCCGAGCTTCCCGTTATCCTCCTGGCCCACAGCCTGAGAGCCGCCTATCCCCCCTCCGAAGACTGGGACTGCAGCGGCATCGACAAGACCTTTATCTGGTCCGGCAATTCCGATCTCCTCCTCGCCCTGGTCAAGAACGCCGAGGATCGTCTGAATATCGATTTCGACACCAAGAGGGCAAAGGTCCGTGTCCTGATTCTGGTCGAGGATTCTCCGGTCTACTATTCCTCTTTTCTGCCCCTCATTTACAAGGAAGTGGTCAAACAGACCCAGGCCGTCCTTGAACTGGGCCTCAACGAGGAACACAGGCTCCTCACCATGCGGGCAAGGCCGAAGATCCTATTGGCGGAAAACTACGAGGAGGCCCTTGAACTTTACCACAGGTACCAATCCTATCTCTTCGGCATCATATCCGACGCACGGATCCCGAGGGGCAACAGTCTGGACGGGGAGGCAGGGGTCCGCCTGCTCTCTCAGATCAGGAAGGAAATTCCCGATCTGCCGCTTCTGCTGATGAGTTCCGAATCAAAGAACAGGGAAAAGGCGGAAAAGATCCCTGCGGTCTTCCTTGATAAGAATTCTTCCAGCCTGCTGGGAGAACTGCATGACTTCTTCATGAACCACCTCGGGTTTGGGGACTTTGTCTTCCGCTTGTCCGACGGCAAGATGGTTGACAGGGCTTCCAACATCAGGGAACTTACAGAAAAGGTTTCCATCATCCCTGATGAATCCCTCTGGCACCACGCAAATCACAATCACTTCTCCAACTGGCTCATGGCCCGCTCCGAGATCACCCTCGCCTCCACCTTCCGCGAGGTTCAGGCATCCGAGTTCTGTGACGCCCGGGAGATGAGGCAGTATATCATCTCCCACCTTGTTGCCTTGCGGAAATGGCGCCAGAAGGGTCTGGTTGCACAGTTCAGGGTCACTTCCTTTGATCCGGAGGTGAATGACTTCGTCAAGATCGGGCAAGGATCCATGGGAGGCAAGGCCAGGGGCCTGGCCTTCATGTCCGCCCTTCTTCAGGAAGATCCGAAAATCCCGCAGACCTATCCGGACATCAACATCGGAATTCCCCGCACCCTGGTCATCTGCACCGACGGCTTTGAATCCTTCGTCAGCCGGAACCGTCTGGAACATTATGCAAAGCAGGATTACGCGGATCAGGACGTGACCGAGGGGTTTCTCAAGGCGGAGATGCCGGGGTGGCTGACCAAAGACCTTGAAGCCTACCTCTCCCAGGTCCGGTATCCCCTGTCCGTCCGGTCATCCAGTCTCCTGGAAGATGCCCAGTTCCAGCCCTATGCCGGGCTCTATCGCACCTACATGATTCCCAACAACCACCCCGACCTCTCGGTGCGGCTTAAGCAGCTCATCACCGCCATAAAGCTGGTCTATGCCTCCACCTATAGCGAGGGCGCGAAGGCCTTTTCAAAAAGCATTGCCAACCAGCCTCAGCTGGAGGCGATGGCCGTCATCATTCAGCAGCTGGCCGGGGATTCCTACGGGGACTATTTCTACCCTGCCCTCTCGGGCGTGGCTCAATCCCACAATTTTTATCCCGTCTCTCCCATGAACGCCGAGGACGGGATTGCCCTCGTCGCGCTCGGTCTGGGCAAGACGGTCGTCGAGGGGGAAAGGGCCTTGCGCTTTTCCCCCAAGTATCCCCAGATCCTCCCCCAGTTCTCGACCGTGGATGACATCCTCACTAACGCCCAACGGTTCTTCTACGTCCTGAGGACAAAAGACTATCCGGAAGGCCTCAACTTCGGAGTACACTGCAACCTCGAGAAAAGGGAGCTGGACGATGCTGAAAACGAATTCCCGGTCAGGGCCCTCTCGAGCACCTATGTGCAGGAAGAACACCGGATCAGAGACGTGGGCGCCGCCTCGGGATACAAGGTCCTGACCTTTGCGCAGGTCCTGAAACAAAATCTCTTTCCCTTGCCCCAGATATTGACTGATTTTCTGGAGCTGGGTCGCAAGGGCATGGGATGCCCCATAGAGATAGAGTTTTCCGTGAACCTCAGCCCGACCCGGGACCGCAAGAGCGATTTCTTTTTTCTTCAGATCCGGCCCATGGTGGCGGACGACCTGCGTCTCCATGTGGAGATCACGGCCCAGGATCGCGAAAGGGCCTTCTGCCGCTCCACCCAGGCCCTTGGGAACGGAAGGGACGAAGAGATCGCCGACGTCGTCTATGTGAAACCGGATGACTTTGAGGTGAAGGCGACCCTTCAGATGGTGGAGGAGATCGACGGGATCAACGGCGCCCTGCAAAAAGAGAAGCGACCCTATCTGCTCATCGGCCCGGGAAGGTGGGGCTCGGCCGACAGGTGGCTCGGCATACCGGTGCAATGGAAAAACATCTCGGGTGTGCGGGCCATGGTCGAGCTCAGGAATGACAAGGTAAAGGCCGATCCTTCTCAGGGATCTCACTTTTTCCAGAATATCACCTCCCTGGGCATCCACTATATCACCGTCACGGAAGGGGCCGACTCGGAAGATTATATCGACTGGGAATGGTTGAACGCCCAGCCCGTGGTCAGGGAGACGACCTACGTGCGTCACGCCCGGCTGAAAAGCCCCTTGATGTTGAAGATCGACGGCAGGACGTCGGAATGCGTCATGGTTGCGACTTCCTAGGAATGGTGTTAAATCATGGCGGCTCACAAGAGGGGGAATCTCAAAGGCATCCGGAAATGGAGGACTCAATAACGATGATCTCGTAAACCCTCATGACCTGGGTGCTGGCCACCCCCATGGATGAATACGCCAAAGGCGTACAAGAATGTAGGGGCGCACTTTACGTGCGCCCGCAGGGCGGAGATAAACTCCGCCCCTACGAGGGTATTTTCACGGCAAAAAGTCGAAAAGCACCATTTTCCGTCATTCCGGCTCCCGCCCCGCGGGGCGGGAATAAACTCCAGCCGGAATCCAGTCTTTTCAATTAGTTACATAAGTCCTAGACTCCGGTGCCTGTCCCGGACCCCGATCCGGGATTCACC
>JAZDGZ010000176.1:0-5134 GCA_043806375.1 Pseudomonadota bacterium
TGGCCCCATTCCGTTCATGGTTCGATATCCTTCGGTACCTCAGGACAGGCTTCACCACGAACGGAAAAACAGATACTTACGGTCGCTTCCAAGCATTCGCCCTGAGGTATGGTTCGATACCTCACCATAATCGGCAGAACCGTTCGTCCTGAGGTTTACCCGCCTACGGCGGCGCCAGAGGCGACCAGGGTATCGAAGGGTGAACGGGACTTTTTGCCGTGAAAATACCCTCGTTGGGGCGGAGTTTATCTCCGCCCTGCGGGCGCACGTAAAGTGCGCCCCTACATTCTTGTACGCCTTTGGCGTATTCATCCATGGGGGTGGCCGGCACCCAGGTCATGAGGGTTTACGAAGGCATCAATGTTGATGGTCTCGTAAAAAGTCAGAATGTGCCACAATTGTCATTCCGGGCTTGACCCGGAATCCAGTATTTTTAGGCACTTCTGGACTCCGGATGGAGTTTACCCCGCATGTGATGCGGGGCCGGAGTGACGGTCTTGGAGGCTTCTTACGAGACCATCAATCTTGCCTGGCGAACAAACTCCTGAAATTCTTATCGAGAGGCCTTTTCACTCTGGATTCCGATTTCCGGCTTTCTGATTCTGGCTCCTGGATTCTGACTCCCGGCTTCTGATTAAGGATCGATAGATCTCGATGTACCTTTGGGCGGAACGGCCCCAGGAAAAATCCTGCTTCATCCCGTTGGCCCTCAGTCTCCGCCATGCCCCTGGATCCTTAAAGAGACCGATCGCCTGCCTGAGGGTCTCCAAGAAGGCCTTGGCCTTGTAGGCTTCGAACTTGAATCCGTTCCCCTTCTTTGTCCGGGGGTCATAGGCCACGATGGTGTCATCCAATCCCCCTGTGGCCCTCACCACAGGAACGGTCCCGTATTTCAGGGCATACATCTGAGTCAATCCGCACGGCTCATAGAGGGATGGGATCAGGAGGATGTCCGCCCCCGCCATGATGAGATGGGCCAGGGCCTCGTCAAATCCTATCCTGACCGCCATGCTTCCCGAATGCTTTTGAGCGAGGTCACTCAGGAGTGTCTGATACCTTTCCTCACCGGTGCCCAGGACGACCAGGCCCGCATTCAGGCCCAGCAGATCCTCCACGATCTCGCCGAGCAAATCACAGCCCTTTTGGGCGGAAAGCCGGGAAATCATCCCGAGGAGGGGTCGCTCCAGGAAGGCCTGATCTAGCCCCATCTCCCTGATAAGGGCGGACTTGTTCTTCTTTTTGCCGCTCATGTCGTCCGGTTTGTAGGGAGCGGCGATGTGTCCGTCCGTCGCCGGATCCCATATCCCGTAGTCCGCCCCATTGAGGATCCCGTAAAGATGGGACGACCTTTTTGTGAGGATCCCCTCCATACCCAGACCGAATTCGGGTGTCTGGATCTCCTCGCTGTATTTAGGGCTCACCGTGGTGATCGCGTCTGAATAGACCGCCCCTGCCTTCAGTAGACTCAGGCTTCCCCAGTACTCCAAACCCTCAGGATGGAACTCCGTCGTGGGAATGCCGGTAAGGGGGAGTTTTTCTCGGGGAAAGATGCCCTGGTAGCCGATATTATGGATCGTGAAAAGGGTGACCATGGCCGAGAAAAAGGGATCTGCCCCGTAGAGGGTCTTTAGATAGGCGGGGACCAATCCCGTCTGCCAGTCATGGCAATGGATTACATCGAACTGAAGGCCCGCCTCCTTGGCAAAGAGGAGTGCCCCACGGCTGAAATAGGCAAATCGTTCAAGGTTGTCGTAGTAATCCTCTATGGACGTACCGTAGAGGTTCGGCCGGTCAAAGAGGTCCTCCCTTTCGAAGAAAAAGACCGGAATGTCCTCCTCTGTCCTACACTCGAGGACATTTCCCTTCAGAATCCCGTCTCCCAAAGGGACTTCCAGCCCTGACAAGACCGTTGTCGGCGAAAACCGGCCCTCCTTGACGACCCGGTAAAAGGGAAGCCCCACACTCACGTCGACTCCCAGTCTCTTGAGCGCCCCGGGGAGCGATCCGGCCACATCGGCCAATCCCCCTGTCTTGGCAAAGGGCTCCACCTCTGATGAAAGAAACCAGACCTTCAAATTATCACTCATTGTTTCCGTCTCATGGATTATTCAAACAGGTTTCTTCATGCTTGTCCAAAATAAGATTTTCACCATGGAGGCACCCCGGTGAAATATTCTCTGAATTTCACAGGGCAGGCATAGGACCCAGAGAGAACTTTTTGTTTCTCGGGAGATCCGCCGTCGCTGAAGCTATGGCAGGACAAGTACCGAGAAACAAAAATATTCTGCCCTAAAACGTCTAGATGTTGATCTGTTATGGACAAATCCTCTTACCAGTCCCAAGTCTTCGCAAATCGGGCTATGAAGAATGATGCGTTCGTAAAAAGTTCCCATAGCCGTCACTCCCGCGAAGGCGGGAGTCCACAACTCGTTCAATTGCCTGGATTCCCGTGCCTGCCCCGGACCCGATCCGGGGTTCACGGGAATGACAGAAAAGGGCATTTCCCGACTTTTTACGAGACCGTCAAGAACACCTCTGTCATGAATTTGATTTGAGAGGTTTCCTTAATTCATATACTCAGGAAGCAAATCCGAATCTCAAATGTCCAAAACCCCAAATTTCTCTAGAAAATTAGCATCTCTTGATTTTGAGAAAGTTTCGATTTTCTCGAATCGGTCTCTTTCATGCAACAGCATTAGGGGCAACACTGTTCACTTAGGCTGGAAACGCTTCGTTTCGACCTGCCAAATCCCCCCATCCCCCCTTTGCTAAAGGGGGGCGAGGGGGGGATTTGGCCACGAATCGCGCCAAAGTGAACAGTGTTGGCATTAGGGGATAAAACGCAACGCCGCCCTTCGACTTTGTCCTTCGACTTGCTCAGGACGGTGAGCAAAGCCGAACCGCTCAGGGCCGTGAGCCTGTCGAACGGCAGATGGCCTTTTTGCGAACCAGTTATGCGTTGTCCTGCTCTACGGCCTTCATAAGGTCGGCATAGATATCGGGCACCGAGTAGATCACCCGGTTCCACGAGGGAATCTGGGTGCCCCCCTTTTCCCGTCCTGCCTGCTCCCAGGCCGTGCCGATGAAGTCCCTGAAATACCAGACCGTCAGTTCTTCCTGGTGGCGATCATAGGTCAAATCATTGGACTCTGCATCGTCGCTGTAGCTCTTCACAAAACCCAGGGCCGCGTTGTAATAGGTACGCTGGAGCATGTCGATGAAGCTGTCGTCAATGGACATGCCGTGGGACCGGATGTAATTCAGGAAGAATTTTGCAATGTCCACCACCATGCGATGGAGCCCTCCGGCCGGATCCTTTTCCGAAAGCCCTTGGTGTTTATGTTCGTAGTTCCTGCAAAGATCGATCTGGGCTATCTTCTTCGGCATAAGGCGCTCATGGACCTCGGAGAGCGTGCTGACCTCGAGACCCCAGTCATAGGCAATATTGACGGCCTGGCCCAGGCGGGTTAGAAAACTGAACTCTCCTGCCAAGGGGTACCTGAAACTGCGATGGTAACGGAAGAACTCCTCCAGAAGGTGGTGACGCCGGTGATGCATGATTTCAATGAGGGCCTCCACAAAGGGTGTTACGAAAAGACGCGTGGTTCTTCCCTTCATCTCCATCTCGGTGGGTGATACGCGTGCATAGTAGCCCTTGCAGAACTCGAAGTCATTATTCGGATTGGCCGTAGGCGCTATGAGGCGGCCCAGAAGCATGCGGTCATAAGTGGCAATGTCACAGTCATGGAGGGCAATCACATCGCAGACTTCCCTGCCGAAGAGGTAACCGAGGGTGATCCATACCGACTGGCCTTTGCCGGGGACGCCGATCGGGATCTTTTGGTCCTGAAGCTTCTTGAAGATCTTCTGGATCCTCGGCCCGTCCACCCAGATCACCTTGACGTCTCTATCCTTTTTTTTGAGCTTGTAAAAATAATCTCTGGCCTCCAGGAACTCTCTTTTCTTCTTGGCGCCCCCCAGGGCCACGACCACGGAACGCAGATAGTTGACCTGGTTGATCTGTTCAATGATGTTGCCGATCACCTTGTGCACGTGGATCTCCCCATAAAGGGAAGGCAGGAGCAGACCGATATCCATGTGCCCCGAAAACTCCATGAGTTTTTTTTCGAGCCGCGTCAGGTATTCTTCCGGATCGAAGAGATCATAAAACCCGTGGATGGTCGTAATGGAGCCTTCCTGATGGAACTCGCCCATAATCTTACCTCCTCTCAGCCGGCGGCCCTACTTTTTGGGCCGCCTTTTCGTCCCAGATTTTTATCAGATAATCTTTGTGTTCTTCAAACTTCTTGGCCTGTTCCTCTACCAAGGCCTCGGCCTCCCGGGAGGTCATCTCCCATGTCTGGCGTACAAAGGAGGCAACCCTCGCGTAATAAAGGGGGGTGACCACGTCAATGAGTTTGTTCCTGTTTACCGTCCACAAATGGAAGGTCGCTGCCAGCTCGTAGAGAATCTGGACCCAGCTGTCGGTGGAGAAGTGGAAATTTGTCGAATCCATCTCCGAGGCCTCGAGAATTCTGTCCATACTGTCCTTACAAAAGATCTCCTTCCATAGAGACGAGAATTGCTTGCAACCTATTTTAAAGTGCTGGATCATCCCCTCCAGGTCTACCGCCACGGGCTCCGGTTCCACATCGCGTCCGTTCCCGAAGACCTCAACGGGTTCGCTCCCGCGGATCCCCTTCCAATAGCTCTCATAGTGTTCCATGAGGGAGAAGATGGTCCAGACCACCTGCCGGAACATAGGGCCGAGGTGCTGACTCGGATCCTTGGCATCGTGGATCTTGACCCCAAGGTTAGCCTGGCAGATGCGGAAATTCTGGGTAATGGCGTTGGTGGTCATCCAGATGTCAATCCCGTAACGGGCCACGTCCGTCTCCCACACATCCTGTTCCACGTAGAATTTGGCCACGTCTCTGGAGATGGCGAAGTCCCCGCCGATGGGCTGCCTGATCCGTTTACCGTACAAGGCCCGGGTCAGGTTATAAACGATGTTGTTGGTAATGGTCCCGTCGTACTTGTGACGGAGGTAGACCGGTGCAACGAACTGGTATCCCTTTGAGAGCACAGGCTCCAGGAGGTCCTCCACCCAGGCCGGGGTGATGCTCCTGAGGTC
>JAZDGZ010000177.1:0-3092 GCA_043806375.1 Pseudomonadota bacterium
CGGAAAATTTTCTGATTACCAATTGCAGCTGAGAGAGAAGCAGAAAGTAAAGAGAATTTACGGTCTCTTGGAAAGGCAATTTCGGAAAATATATGACAGCGCTGAGAAGCAAAAAGGAATTACAGGGACGAACCTGCTACTATGGCTGGAGGGCCGACTAGACAATATCGTTTATAAGATGGGATTTGCGTCCTCCAGAAACCAGGCAAGGCAACTGATAAGGCACAATCATTTTAGTGTAAACAACCGGAAAGCCAACATCCCTTCTTTTCAGGTCAAGGTCGGGGATGTCATCGAGGTAAGAGAGGGTAGTCGTAAGGTGCCGTTGATCCTAGAGGCCACCGAAACCGTGGTTAGAAGGGGTATTCCAAACTGGATAGAAGTAGAAAGGGATAAGTTTAGAGGAACGTTGAAAGCTCTGCCGAGTCGTGGAGATCTAACCATGCCCATACAGGAACAGTTGATTGTCGAGTTGTACTCGAAGTAGAATTACGCAGGGGAGATCGATTTGGCACTCAGCATAAATCCAATGAGGACCGTGATAGTTCGAGCCGTCAATTGGGGTTAGCTGTGGCATGATCTGCTAGCGCCCATGCCGGGACATTTGGTGATCTTATAAACGATTCATTGGAGGGATTTTTTTTGACAGACTTAAAAGCAAGAAATTGGCGAGAATTGATCAAGCCCAAGGCTATTTTGATCGATGAGGAGACTCATACAGGTTCCTATGGGAAATTTGTATGTGAACCCCTGGAAAGGGGCTTCGGCATTACCATTGGAAATGCACTTAGACGGATATTGCTTTCTTCCCTGCAGGGAGCAGCCATCGTCTCCGTTAAGTTCGACAATGTGGTTCATGAGTTCTCGACGATCCAGGGCGTCATGGAAGATGTTACAAATATCATTCTGAATCTCAAAGAGATCAAATTGAAATTACTCGATGTAGAAGAGGCTGTGATTCACTTGTCCCGAAAGGGCGATGTCAAACTCAAAGCAGGGGACATAGAGACCAACGGATTGGTGGAGATTTTGAATCCGGAACAGCACATAGCTACACTCAACAAAGAAGCATCGTTGAAGATGGAAATGGTCGTAAGACTGGGTAAGGGCTATGTCTCGACGGAAACGGTTAAACAGTCAGAACAGCCTATCGGTCTAATTCCCATTGATGCCATTTTTTCGCCGATAAAAAAGGTGAATTACGTGGGCACCAACGCTAGGGTTGGGCAGATTACAGACTATGATAAACTGACCCTGGAGGTCTGGACCGATGGAAGTGTTACACCTGAAGACGGCGTAGCCTATGCTGCGAAGATTCTCAAGGAGCAGATGGCCCCGTTCATAAATTTTGAAGAAGAACCTGAACCTTTGGAAGTAGATGAGGAAGAAGAGGAGGAGAGGACAAACCAAAACCTCTTCAGACCTGTATCGGAACTTGAGTTATCGGTCCGCTCAGCCAATTGCCTGAAGAACGCCAACATCACCCTTATCGGCGAACTGGTTCAGAAGACGGAAGCCGAAATGCTAAAAACCAAGAACTTTGGCCGCAAGTCCTTGAATGAGATCAAAGAGATACTAGAAGAGATGGGGCTTTCATTAGGGATGAAATTGGATAATTTCCCGATGGTCAGGAAAACGGACGAGGTGAGTGGGGAAGTTAAACGAGAGGAATTGGATCAATGAGACATCGAAAGGCAGGCAGAAACCTGGGGCGGACTTCAAGTCATCGTAAGGCCATGTTGAGGAATATGGTCACCTCTCTCTTCAGGCATGAACAATTGGAGACGACCGATGCGAAGGCCAAGGAGCTTAGGCCTATAGCGGAGAAGATGATAACCCTCGCGAAGAAGGGTGATCTGCATTCAAGGCGTCAGGCGCTCGCTTTTATGAAGGAGAAGAGCGTGGTGCACAGGCTTTTTGATGAGGTGAACGATCGGTACGACGACCGACAGGGTGGTTATTTGAGGATCATCAAGAAGGGATATCGAAAAGGAGATGGGGCCGCTGTCTCTGTGGTTCAGCTCTTGGCTCAAGAAGGGGCACAGAAGAAAGACAAGAAAAGGGGTAAGTCCGCAGGTTCTGCAGGCGCCTCAGAGGCGAAAGACAAGAGGGGCACCAGAGAAAAAACCAAGGGGAAAGGCCATTCAGGCTCCAAGAAAAAGGATGAAGGGAGAACTGAAGAAATAGTTGAAAATGCGACGGCAAGAGAGGATTCGAAATAAGAAACTTCTTATTCGACGTCTTGCGATTGCTCTCACCCTGCCCAGTTTTATCCATGAGATCAGTCAAGACAGATCCATGAAAAGATGAAGAACCCAAGTCTCAATCTTTCACAGAAGAGACCTCCTTGTCGGTTCAACGGCAAGGAGGTTTTTTGTTGTCGGCCTGCTTTTGCCCCGCAAACGAGGGAGGTCTCCTTTAAAAAAGGGGACGTTGGTCTTGACCGATCTGGGCCTGGAATGCGAAAATAGTTTGGGCTCTCACCAATTGAGAGAGGTAGGGCTCGCCGTAAGCTTTCACCCGATGGTCTTCAAGAGCCGCTCAAAATGATAGGAGGACAAATTGTCTGAGAGAGAAACGCAGAGCATTCTTGTGGTTGATGATGAGAGGAGCATGAGGGAGTTTCTGGAGATACTGTTGACCAAGGAGGGCTACCAGGTCTTTCTCGCGGGCACAGGTGAAGAGGCTTGTGAAATGCTGGAGGATAGAATATTTGACGTTCTCATTACCGATATTAAGATGAAAGATGTTCATGGGATTGATGTCTTGAAGAAGGCCAAGACGATAAACCCTGACTCCATCGTGATCATCATTTCAGCCTTCGCTACCGCCGAAACGGCAGTTGAAGCGATGAAAGAAGGGGCCTATGACTACATACCCAAACCATTCAAAGTCAAAGAGTTTAAGAAAATCGTCAAGGATGCGCTCCAATCAAAAAGGCCGGTATCATTAGAGGATGCAGGGGATAAGACAAAAAATCGTTACCACTTTGACTGTCTGGTAGGTGACAGTCCTCAGATGAGAAAGGTTTACGACTTGATTGACCGTGTCGCCCCGACGAAGTCTAACGTTTTTATCTCCGGAGAGAGCGG
>JAZDGZ010000178.1:0-3388 GCA_043806375.1 Pseudomonadota bacterium
AAGCTACACTTCGCACCCAGCTCCGTAGACATGAGGGTAAAGGGAAACCGCAGCGGGACAGGCAATGAGTGGATGTAAGGGCCATCCCATTCGATACACTTGTAGACGGAGGCATCCATGCCCACCTCGGTAACGATATGCTGGATCACGTCTCTGGGATAGACACCCTTCTTCGTCTCTCCCGTGATGACGTACTTGTGGGTCTCAGGGACCTTGAACCAGAGCGTACCGGTCAGGAAGACCTGGCCCATCTCGATCCCGCACTGGGCGGATATGGCGCCCACGGCGCCGTAAGCAGGGGTATGGGAATCCCCGAAGACGCAGAGGGCCCCGGGAAAGGCCGACCCTTCCTCCATGATGATGATGTGGGCAATGCCGGAGCCGAAATTGTAAACCCGGATCCCCAGCTTTTCCGCCCAATCCCTGGTCTTTTTTTGGTCTTCGGCCAGTTCATCGCTATGCCCCGTGCAAAAATGGTGGCCCATGAACATGCCCACCTTCTCAGGGTCGAAGACGCCGGTCATCTCGCCGAGGGAAATGAACTGCTCGTACTTCCGGGCGTCAAAACCCTCGTGCATGCCCGCATAATCGATGTTCGCGGTCACGATATCGCCGGGAGAGACATGCGTGAGGGGCTTGACCGAATGGCTCATAAGAATTTTTTCAACAGCGGTGTATGGCATACTCATTGACTCCTTAGGGTTATTGGTTTCCTTTCCGCATGCCCACTTCATCCGATGTCTCCGGTCGCTATCTTATAAAGATGAGACTTACGGCAGGGATGTAAGAGATGATGATAAGCGAGCCGAAAAGGACGATCAAAAAGGGAATGTGTCCTTTGACGACCTCCATGACCGGTTCATCGCATACGGCACTCAGCACAAAGAGGTTCATGCCGAAGGGAGGTGTGATGAAGGCAAGCTCCATGTTGATCGTCAAGAGGATGCCCAGGTGAATGGGATGGATATTGAGGTCCCCCAGGATGGGGTGGAGGATGGGTACGACCATGAGCATAATCGCCCCCGGACCCAGGAAGCACCCCATGACGAATACAGAAATGTTTACGATCAGCAAAAAGAGCCACGTGGCCATGTTCATGCTGATCACGAATTCAAGGATCTTGTTCGAGAACTGCTCCATGGTGACAAGGAAGCTGAAAAGGGTGCTCGTCATGATGATGAAGTAGATGAGCGAATTAAGCTTCTGAGATTCTTCCAGGACTGCCAATAAATCCTTCAGTTTCAACTTCTTGTAGGTCAGGGAGCAGACCACGACGGCATAGAAGACGGAGACGGCCGCCGCCTCCGTCGGGGTGAAGACCCCCGTATAGATGCCCCCCAGGATGATAAAAGGCATCAGGATGGCCCATGAGGCCTTCACGAGACTGCGAAGCAAGTTTTCCCACTTGAAGCCCTCGCCCTGTTTTTTCTTGCCGTACCCTTTGATTTTACAAATGAAATAGATGAGGATGCAGAGGGCGAACCCTATGAGAAACCCCGGAAGGAAACCGGCCTTGAAGAGGTCGGCGATCGATTCCCCGCTGATGGCGCCGTAAAGGATGAGGATGGTGCTGGGCGGGATCAGCACCCCGAGGGTACCCCCGGCAGAGAGTATCCCCAGACTCAGGCGTTTGGGGTATCCTTTCTCCACCATCACTGGTACGGCCATGATTCCCAAAGCTGCCGCAATCGCGGCACTCGCCCCCGAGAGGGCGGAAAAAATAAGGCAGGCGAACATGACGGCGATGGCAAAACCCCCGCTCACCCATTTGAGGAGTTCATCCGCAAAACCCAGGAGAGGCTTGGCAATCCCCCCTCGGGTCATGAAGGTTCCGCTCAGGATAAAGAAGGGAATGGCCAGGTAGGAGAACTTCGTGATGCTCTCAAACATCTTAGGCGCCATCCCTGCGATGGGAAGCAGGTCGAGAAAGTGGAGCACCGACAGGGAAATGATCCCCAGGGCAAAGGCGATCGGAACACCCAGAATGAGCAACACCAGCAACCCAAAGACGAGGATGAAGGTGGGGCTGAAATCCCACCTGAAAAGGGTCCAGAGACTCATGCCGAAAAAAAGGTAACCGAAAAACAGTGGATCGCTCAAAACCCCCGCTACCCCCTTTGCCCGGAGCTGGGGAAGAAAGGAAACTATGCGCTCGATGAGCCGCAAGGAAAAAAGAAGCCCTCCGAAGGGCATGAGAAGGTAGGGAATCCAGAAGGGGAGCCTCATCGAAGTCGTGCCGATGATGCCGCTCACGTAGGCCTCCTGGACCTGCAAGATCCCTGAGTAGGCGAATAGGATGGCGAACGAGAGGCAAAACAAGGCATTCAAGAAATGAAGGACGACACGGCGATCTTCCTTGAGCACGGTAAAAAGGATCGGCACCCCCACATGGCCGTCCTCCTTGATCAGTTTGCTCGAACCGAGGATGGTGCACCAGGCGACAAGGAAGAGGGTGATCTCGGACGACCAGTCCACGGAAGTGTGGAAGAAATACCGTGATAGAATTTCGTAGAAGGCGAGCGTGACGGCGATCCCCAGCATGATGGCGGAGGCCTTGCCCTCAAACCAGTCCCATTTCCTAATGAAGTCTTTCATCTCTCTGCTCCTCATGTACAAGGCGCGTGTGCCTGGCTCTGCACACGCGCCTTCATGGTTTCTCTAGCCGCCCGATTCCTTCACCCTATCTTGGATCTTCTTTATCAGATCCTCGCCTATCTCCGGCCCGAATTTCACGTAGACATTTTGCAGGGCCTTTTTCCACGCGGCTCGCTGGTTCGGGGTCAGGACGAAGATCTCGTTTCCAGTCTGCCTGATCTCTTCGTTGATCTTCTCGTTGTAGACGTCCATTTCCTTTCTCATGTCGACAATCACCCTGTCCACGATGGCCTTTATGGGCTTCCTCACGTCATCGGGCAGGTCGTTCCAGAACTTGACGTTTGTGAGGAGAAAGCCGTTCGTAAAATTGACCGTTCCCCCGTCGGTCACATATTTCTGGATGGTGTTGTACTTGCGCCTCAGGTAGACCGAGTTGGGTGTGGACACCCCGTCTATGACCCCCTGCTGAAGGGCACTGAAGGTTTCTTCTGAGGCGGTCACCACGGCCGTTGCACCCAAGCCGTTCAGGGTGTCTTTCCCCATGCGACCAAAGGATCTCATTTTGAGTCCCTTGAAATCTTCCGGCATCAAGAGAGGACGTTTTGAGTTGGAAAAAAGGACATTGCCTGAGGTGAACATGCCGAGAGAGAGAATATTCATATCATAGAGTTTCTTCATCAGGGCGGTGCCGATCTCGCTATCCAGAACCTTGTAGGCGACATCGGCACTGGGAAAAATAAAGGGGAGCTTGAAGACCTGGAGGGCGGGGTCCAGGTTTTCGAGCTGCGAGCCG
>JAZDGZ010000179.1:0-2342 GCA_043806375.1 Pseudomonadota bacterium
ATAGGGGTGCCCATTTCGAACGAGCCGCAGCCGAGGCCCCCGAGGTTTGCGACGGCGCCCCAGGAGTTGGTCGCCTCCAGCTGCATCTGGGTCTTCTGCCCGCTTGATTCATCGTCCAGGATCCTCAGTTCGATGGGCAGCTTTTTGCCATATTCCTTGACATAGACGCCACCGGCGGCGTTGATCTTCTCCACGAGGATCTCATAGGCCTGCTTGAGCTGAACCCCCTGATCCGCCATGGGACCGGTCAGGGAGAGAACGGCGCTGATCTTGATCGTCTCAGGAGCCCCGCTGGCATGGGTTCCAAAGGCAAAAAGGAAAAACGCAACCATCATACAAACAAAGATCTTGGACACATTTTTCTCAGCCATCCCGAAACACCTCCTTCATGTCAATGGATGAAATGCATTGCACAACCACTTTTTCCCAGGGAAACTTCGGTCTCGCAAACCGTGAAGTTCCCGAATCGACCCTCCGCCGGCTCGCTCTTCACCGCCCTTGGCGCGAGCAGGCTCTGATTTGGCCGGCCAAATCAAACAGACAAAACAAATGTTGTATTTTCTGTTGGTTGAAGCGGTAAGTAGGGTTTTCCGCAAAACGGCGACGGGCCGTAACCCGAAGAATTTAGCTGATCCCTCCCTCGTTGTCAACCCAATTAGAAGGGAAAACCGGTATGGTGCCATCGTGATTGAACCCCGAAGAGCAGGCCAACCCGCTAGCAGGCAGAAGAGGGTATCCCTTGCAGCCGCCCGTTTCTTGAAAAATCGATCAATGTAAGATAATATGTAGGTGACTTGGCGAACGGCACAGAGGTAATGTCGGTCATCGGTCACGGCACCGGCCATGGATGGTTCGCCTGCAGAAGGTGTTTATGCCATTGTCATCGACGGCATGAACTCTCATGCCTCCCCTGCGTTGAGATAGGGCGCCCGAGAAAGACCGATGTGCAGCCATGATGAGAGGATATGTATGGAAAAGGCGGCATTTCGTCCACATCACATCTTTTGCAAGCGGTTTCTGAAGGTCGACTTCCCGGACCGCGGACAGGAATACCAAAAGGTCAGCAATAGGATAAGGCGTGTGATCGAGGCAGAGGATGCGTTCTCGATAGAGGCAAGAGAAGGGATCGATGACCTCTGCCGGGTTTGCCCCAACTGCCGTGACGAGCGTTGCCAGAGCCCTCAAGGCAATGAAGAGGGGGTCAGAAAGTGGGACAGCATCATTTTGAAAGGGCTGGGAATCGCCTACGGCGAAACGCGAACGTCTAAGGGATGGTGCATGCTCATTGCGGAGAAGGCACCGCTAAAGTTCTGCCAGACGCGATGCCCTGTTAAGGAGCGCTGCAACGTTTTTCAACTGGGGTGAGTCCACACTTGTTACGGTATAGCAGGTTTTGTGATTACAGGCCGGGCGGTTATGGGGGTTGGCTTCGTGGGGGAATGGTCGAGGCGCCACTCATATGGGAAACCGGCCTTCGGGAGAAGCGGCCGGCTTTGAAAGTCGGCAGTGATCAGAGATACCTTTGGATCAGGCGTCAAGCCTCCGGGCTTTGTCGTTAGAGGGGTAAGAAGGAATGGAAAGAATAAAAAAGCAGACGATCTCGGAAATAAAGCAACTGCCCTTTACACTCGCCAAACTGGTCGGCGCTGCAATGGCCGTTATTGGAATTCCAGGCGTGATCATTATTCTCACTCGAAAGGCAAACCCATCCTTTTCAGATATCTTGCCTTATTTTCTCCTGGGGATAGCTGGTATTGTTATTTTCGTCATTTCTTCCAAGGTGCTTTCAAAACGCACGAAAGAGAATAAAGATCCGGCTTCTCTTCAGAAGGGCAAGAGAAAAATCAGTATCCTGTCCTGGTCCATATTATTGGCGTTAATGGCGATTTTTCTCCTGATCACCTATATCGTGACCGTCTAAAAGGGGGACTTAAAGGTAGGAATGGATATGATCCAGGACGCGCCCGAGGGCGCCCCTGTTCATTTCTACAAAGGCCCTGGCTCTCCGGCCCATGTTTTCGGCTCTCGGAGGGTCAGCGAGGAGATCCCTCATTTTCAGGAAGAGGTCCTCTTCGTCTTTGGCCCTTTCGCCTCCCCCCGCCTCAATCAATAACTCCGACATGAGGACAAAATGCTCGGTGTGGGGGCCGAAGAGGACAGGCCTGCCAAAATAGGCGGGTTCAAGAAGATTGTGTCCGCCCGAGGGGACGAGGCTTCCGCCTACAAAGCTTATCTCTGCAATTCCGTAGATCCTTCCGAGTTCGCCCAGGGTGTTGAGAATCACGACATCGAATGGCTCTATTTCGTCGTCGGCACTGGTCTTTAAGAGAGGCTTCAGCCCC
>JAZDGZ010000180.1:0-2615 GCA_043806375.1 Pseudomonadota bacterium
AGCGGGCGTTTCATTTTGCGATTCAACCCAAAGGTATTTTCTCTCTCAAGATGAACGTGCAGGCGCCTCTTCCATCGTGCAGACTATTTTCTGGCGGAGGGGACGCTGTTTATCTTTCCAGTTGATATAAACTCTTTGGGATACTGTCAAGGGAATCCTCACCGCACCATTCACATCTCTTCCTCATCCTTCCCCTCTTTCCCTTTGTCGAGATCAGCCGTCGCGACATTTCCAAAGGACCCGCCGCGCCTAACTTCAAGAAAAATCCATTATCCTTCCTGGTACTCTGCATCCAAAATAGAGCCCCGTCAAGCCGTGTGCAAGGCCCTTCAGGTTTCAGTGCTTTCAATCTGGATTACAAGTTTAATAATGGTTCTGAACAGGGAGTCCTTCTTTTGGCGGGACTTGGTAGCAGGATGTCAAAGGTGTTTCATAACTCTTTGACAAACGCGGAAGGGAGGGTCAGGCGCGTTTAGGTCTTACTAAATGGGCTATGCCGCGATGGTATGTTTACTTACGGGGATTTTGCTCAGAGTGAGTTCATGCAAATCCAATTTCCTGCTCGCATTATCAATATCGATACCCGCGATATTTCCATCAGAATCATAATCCAGGACCACGCCGGGTGAAATCTCCTTGCTTTCGACGCTCCCTTTCTCCGAAAGATCGATGTACATGGAATCTGTTTCCAGATAATAGGCGATTTTCATGGTTTGAAGCTCCTGTCTGGAAAGGCATTGTGGATGGTCATCTTGTCTTCAAGCGTGACAACCCTGAGGAATCTCCCATCCAGTTCCTCGATCTGAGCCCAAAAAAAGCAAAGACAATTTCCTCTTTTCTGTCAATAAGACAGGTGATTCGGTTACAGGTGTTTCATTTTATGTTATATAGAATTTTAGCAGAAGTGTTGCGTCAAGACCGATGCTTGAATGTCTTGACCGCCGGGTGTCTCGCGTCTTTTCGCCGCGATATGATGCTGATATTCGTTTTCATCACGAGTTATAGAGCCCGTTTTGAAAAAAAATATGGGGAGGGATAGGATGAAAAGGAGGTCATTCGGTTTAATATGGGCCATTGCATTGTTCTTCATGATTCTAGGTGTATGTGACATAGCCTTTGCCGAGGAAGGTGTCTCTCGATCTCTTTTGAAGACGGGCGGATTGCTGGGAGCCCTGTTGGGGATCGTAGGCATCTCCATTGCCGGTTACATCGCCGGCAAGGATTATGATTCCTACACGGGTTGGGAAAGATTCACCCACGGGGTCGGCCAGTTTTTCAACCGGAAGCCTTTTCAAAAAGAGCGTCCCACCTACGAAAAAACCGACCAGCACTCGCGCCTCCGTTGGGTAGATAACCTTTCAGGCCGTCTGAGAAGTCTGATGATGCTCATCCATCCGCCTGACGGGAGTGAACCCAAATGGTCCCCTCCCATGGGAATGGAGGCCCTTCCGGAACCCCTGAAAGGCTTCTACAAGGAAGATAGGGAAGCCTATCTCCAGATGTTAAAGGCCCTTCAACTCATGAAGAAACAGCAGGAGGACTGGCCAAAGTGGGCAACCCAGTTTGCGGTTGCCGATGCCTGGTCCAATGCCATGGGGAGCCTGTTTGAACCTCCCAATCCCGCTGACAGGCTGAAGTTTCAAAACGTCTACCCCCTAGAACCCCAAGGTCCGCCCGAAGAGTGGGATTTCCGGGGCATTCGCCGTGAAAAACCCCTCCCCTTTAAAAGCCCAAAACATGCCTCCCAACTCATTAAGAAGATAACGCACACCTTTGGCGCCACGCTTGTCGGGATCACCAGACTCAATCCCGACTGGTGCTACCAGGGACAGTTGCGCGGTATGCCCCCCGGGGACTATGAGGTTCCCGCCCACTGGGAATATGCTATCGTGTTTGCAACACCCCATGAGTGGGACATGTTTTACGCTAATGCGGTCTACGGCACGTCTTATGATGCCTATTCCCGGGAGCGCATTATCGGTGCTCGGCTGGAGACCTTTATTCATGAATTGGGCTATCCGGCAAGAGCCCACGTACCGCCCAGCTCTTATGACGTCATCACGCCGCCGATAGCCATCGACGCGGGCCTGGGAGAACAGGGGAGAATGGGACTTCTCATCACCCCGGAATTGGGAGCCAATGCCCGGACCGGGTGCGTCACGACCAATATCCCGATGGAGGTGGATAAGCCCATTGATTTCGGTGTGCAGGAATTCTGCAAAAAGTGCAAGATCTGCGCTGAGAGGTGCGTCACCGGCGCCATCAGCCACAAGGATGAACCGGGTGTTGAATTCGGCTACAAACGCTGGAGAATCCGGTGCGAGCTCTGTTTTCAAGTGTGGGCAAGTATGGCCACGAGCAAGCCCGGTAGAGGATGTAGGGTCTGCCTGGCGGTCTGCCCCTATAGCCGGAAGAACAACTGGCTTCATACCTTGTCACGCGTAATGGATCCCAGGGATCCCACCGGGATGGTGTCCAGTACGCTGCTGTGGATGCAAAAGGCCTTTTTTAACTACCCGCACGCCCGAGACTTTCTGCCGCCGCCGGAGGGCCGGAACGCGACCTACCATGAGCCGCCGGATTGGTTGAAAACCGAAGAGTGGTTCGATGTCGAT
>JAZDGZ010000181.1:0-4158 GCA_043806375.1 Pseudomonadota bacterium
GCAACCGGCATCATCGCCCGCTCCGTAGGCAGACTCGAAGCCGGCAAGACAAAGGCTGCGTGAACAGGGGCCGATCGGAATATTCGGACGTTCCTTCTCCTTTCAGGACTAAAGCTCCTTAGCAGGGAGTCAACCCTGAGCGGCTCTTCTTACCCCGCTCTTCCGAGCGGGGCTTGAGCGCCGTCGAAGGGTCAATAAACTGAGAGAAGGATGAAAATGCCACGAACTCCAAGACCTTCTGATCGGCTTTGCTAAACGTGTATGCAACCAAAACCTTTTGCTTTTCAGCCATGGCATCCCCTCTCCGACAAGATGGGTCCTTGATTGCTTAATAGAAGTTGGAAAATCTTTGTTCCTTTTATCCTAAAGCATGCCACAAAAAGGGCTCACAAAAAATCCCCCTCAAATGCTCCTTCCTCAAACGCACTTGCTGCCCGACGCTGGGAGGGTAGGGAGATGCACGGAGCATCCCAGCATCGCATTGCAGGAGTGACTTAGATGAGGCTTCATACGGGCGCCAGCGAGGGACGGCCTATCCTATCCCTCCGGCAAGGATAAGTCCAAAAACCATCGAGAACAGAGCAAAGCTCTCGGTGATACCCACTGCAGCGAAGCACTTTCCGAATATCTCCGGCTTCTTGGAGGAGGCCAGGATCGCAGTAGCGGCCACCTTGCCTTGGAAAATCGCTGAAATACAGATTCCGAGGCCGCAAAAAAGGCCGATTCCAAAGAGGGCCAAGCCCGCTCCTGCACTAATTTTGCCTAAGAGGACGAACATCAACACAATTCCATAGATGGTCTGAGAAGAGGGTGCAGCGGATATCCCGATAAACTTGCCGTGCCCCTCTTCTATCTTGGCCATAACACCGTGGGATGCGGCGCCCCCAATACCGCAACCAATAGCGCTTCCCGAAGCCGGCAGACCCACCGCACATGCACAACCTGCATATCCGAGCATCATGTTGAGATCCATATTTAGCATCTCCTTATCATTCTAATTTTTTGAAACAAAAGGGTTTGTACGTCAACCCATCCCCCACGAAACACCATCGATACCATTCAAGAAAATTCAACCTCAGCCCATGAATGACCCCTCCCATAACCCCCAACAGCAGGTTGACGAAGTGCCCCACGATGAGAATCAGTGCCCCGAAAACATAACCCAACCAGGGCAAGCCTTTGACCGCGTTTTCCGCCAGCATATTGAACGCCTGCGCCATATAAATGGTTGCAATCCCCAAGGCAAAGAGCCGCAAATAGGAGAGCACGTCTGAGAAAACCTGCACAATGCCCATGAGGCCATTGAGCCCCTCGAGGACCCTCAGCAACAGGTTCTTATTGCTGGAGGAAAAGACAAAAACGACGATCAAACCCAAAACCAGTCCATACTTGGCAGGAAGGTTGTCCACCCCTTTTCCCATTTTACTGCTCACCAAGAAATAGCCGGCCCAAATCACGACCACCCAGCCCAGCGAAGCATATTCACGGTTATTTCTGAATTTTATAAGATGGGCAATAGAGATATGAATCATGCCCATGAGGATAGATAGGATCATCACCTGATTCTGCCCCTCTTTTGTGTTGAAATCCAGAAGTGACAGTTTCGACAAAGGGTTATCCGGCTCGATCTTGATGCCGAAGTAGCCCGCACCAAGGATGCCGAAAATGATCACGGAGGCGCTAAGCAAGTACATCAACCGAAAAAAGCGGACCGCAAAAGGAGACTTCCTTTTGGCCTTCCGATTCAGCAAAAATGTAATGGCTAGCAGAACAAGCCCGTACCCTGCATCCCCGATGATCATGCCGAAAAATACCGCAAAACAGCAAAGCACAAATCCACTCGGATCAAAGTCTTGGTAGCTCGGGCAGGAATAAACCTTGACCAGGTCCTCCCCCGAATCAAAGGCCCGCTTGTTGACCATCAGGACGGGGACCCGTTCATTTTTCAGAGGCTCTTCACTGTAATGATAGAGAGAGAATGAAGTTCCCAGCTTTGACATCAACGTCTCCTCAGGAAGAGGGGACCAGCACTTGAGGATAAAAAGATGCCCGCCCAGCTCACTCCCTGAATTCAAAAGGGCGCGCCGGTATTCCAGTAGGTTGGTGAGTTCCGCCTCGGTCTTTCTTAATGTTTCGAGATGACCCGAAAGCTTCCTGTACTCCGCCTCGATCTCTTTGAGTTCCTCGCTCTTTGCCGCTATTTCGCCTTGGATCGTAGAAAGGCTTTTGAAGGAGATCTTTTCTTCAGGCAGGTTTAATGCCACCGCTTCAAATGAAACCGTCACAAAGCAGGTCTCTCCTCTCCTGATGTCAATCACACGATGGTAAACATCCTTCAGGGTCAACGCTTCAAAAACCTTTTGCGAAACCCGGAAAAACTGCACGTGCAAACCTTTCCGGCGCAGTTCTTCCAGTTCTTCCACCTTGAACTCACCCCACACCTCCAAGAGCGCCATCTCTTTCTTCAAGGCCGTAATCTCTCCCAGTAGGCGGCCTTCCCTTTGGACAAGATCTTCCTTTCTTGCACAGATCGTCTCGCTCGTCAGAGGTTCTTTCGGCTTTTCTTCCGTGACCCTTGAAGCCAAAAATTTGTGCGTCTCTGTCACCCGGACCAATTCTCTGGCAAGTTCCTGAGGTTCTACCGGTTCTTTCGGGTAAACGATATGCACGACCCCGACCTCCTGAAGGCGATCCAAAAAGCGATCCTTGTCCGCTTCAACGCCGATGAAGGTCATCTTTTTCATAGGAACAATCATGTCCTACAGCGCCTCACTCTCCTGAATCTTCTGCTTGGCGAGCTTGGCCCGCCCCACGGCTGCCGTCTCCTCGTCACCCACAAAGATCTTGATTTTACGAATATTCTCCTTGAGCTCCGGGATCAGTTTCTTCTCAAACAGGTTGCATCGCTGTGTCGTAATACGCAGTTCTTCCCGTATCAGCTGCTCCTTCTGAAGCAGCAGTCGCAGTTCTTCCCGGAGGGCGACCAAGCGTCTCATGATCAGAATGGCCGTATCCAGCCAGGACGGCGTTGCAAAAAGAGAGTATTGCCGCTCCCTGAAAACAACTTCCTTGAATTCAGGCACGTCCACACCGGCGATATTATCTCTCTGGGCCACGACTTCCTGAATCTCGAGAAAATCCTTTATATCTACCGCCGGATCCGTGAAGTAGCGGCTCCAGGCCCGGACCCCATCCGCCGTCCCTTTGAGCATCCTCCGCTTCTCTTCAATCACAGGTTCCAGCTGCCGGATAACGATCTGCAGCTGCATCTTCTTCAGCTGCAGAATGGGCAGAAACCTCTGATACTTCGCCATAGCATCGCGCTGGGCCTTCAAGGCGGTCTTGTTATATTTGAGTTTCTCTGCCATTGTTCCTTGAATCAGCCGTCATGCGGCTTTTTCCACCGCCCTATTAGAAGGCCAGTGTTCCTTGATGAGGTGGTCTTTCAACCCGGTCTGCACCGGCTCGAAATGCCTCCCGAGAATGTCCCAGCACAAATCCAAGGCCTCATCTAAAGGGATGTTCACATTCAGATCCATCAGTTCCGTTTCAAAGTCCTTGCCGTAGGCGAGAAGCGTCTCGTCCCACTTGGATAACTTGAAACCCATGGCGATCTTGTTTCGCGATTCGCGGCAGTCGGAATAAAGCCTGATCATCGTGTTCATGATGTCGTTGTGGTCTGCCCTAGTCACCTTGGAAACCACGTTCTGCTTCAACCGGCTCAAAGAACCAAAAGGATCGATAACGCCGTTGTGGAGATAGAACTGCCCTTCAGTGATATAGCCCGTGTTGTCCGGCACGGGATGGGTCACGTCATCTCCGGGCATCGTGGTTACAGCCAAGATAGTGATATCGCCGAGCCCTTCCATATCGACGGCCTTCTCGTAGCGGGAAGCCAACTGGGAATAGAGATCACCCGGGTAGCCGCGATTGCTGGGGATCTGCTCCATGGAAATGGATATTTCTTTGAGGGCGTCGGCGAAGTTGGTCATGTCGGTCAAAAGCACCAGGACGCGCCTGCCTGCCTCGGCAAAGCGTTCTGCCACCGCCAGAGCCATGTCCGCCACCAAGAGGCATTCCACCACCGGGTCCGAGGCGAGGTGAACAAACATGATGACTCGGTTCATGACCCCGCTTTCCTCAAAGGTTCGCCTGAAA
>JAZDGZ010000182.1:0-3707 GCA_043806375.1 Pseudomonadota bacterium
AAAGGTCCAGTGCCGGATGACGCGTTCAACCAACCTCTGTTGATCCTCCAAGGGGGTAATGACAAAGAATCGCTTGACGCCGTAGGTCTTTGCCAACCTGGATATGTCATGAAGGTCAAAGGTTGTGATCGCTGAGGCAATTCTCTCATGGTGCTTGTTATACACAGGATAATGGAGAAGCGCCAGATATAGCCGCATAGAAGGGCTCTATTCACCTCCCCTGCAATCGCCTTCGGAAGCCCTCTTCGTCATGCCCATCCGCCACGCCTTTTCCTGGTTGGGGCTCATATGAAACCCCCTAATGCACGCCTACGGCCGCAACAAAATCCGATCTCGTTTGAGTTTGAATCGAATAACGAATGTCGAACAAGGTTTACCCGCCTTCGGCGGCGCCAGAGGCGACCAGGGAATATCGAATGAAGAAGTCAATTCCGGAAAGTCTTCCCTTCGACATTGGGCATTCGACATTGGATATTCTGCGGTTTTTTTCCAACTTCTCCGCAATTTGAAGAGAAGTTTCAGTCTAAGATGCTACTAGTAATTCAGGGGCTCTTATGGAAGGTCTTTTGCAACCGATTTTGAACGGCGTTTTGTTAGGTGGTCTGTATGCAGTCATAGCCATCGGAATGTCCACCATTTTTGGAATCGTCAAGTTAGTGAATCTTGCCCACGGCGACTTGATGATACTGAGCGGCTACCTAAGCCTGGTCTTTATCTCCTGGTTGGGAATCAGCCCTTTGCTGAGTCTTTTTCTGGTCGTCCCGATCATGTTCTTCGTGGGTTTTGCTATTCAGGGATTCCTCCTGAACCGGGTCCTGGGAAAGGAGATGGAGCCCCCCTTGTTGGTCGCCTTTGGATTGTCGATTATTCTCCAGAATTTTCTGCTCCTGGTGTTTACCCCGGATGCCAGGAGCCTGATGACCAGTCTGTCGGTCAAGACGATTTCCCTGGGGGAGAGGTTGAACCTTCCCGTTCTATACCTGATCGACTTTGTGCTGGGCGTGGTCGTTATCGTGGCTCTTTACCTCTTTTTCAAGAGTACTTACATGGGCCGGGCGATACGAGCAGCCTCGGATGATGAAATGGGTGCCCGATTGATGGGGGTGAATACGAAAAAGATCTATGCCTATGCCATGGGGATTGCCATGATGACTGCAGCCGTAGCCGGGGTCCTCCTTGGAATGACGTTCACGTTCTATCCCCATACCGGACCTCAATATTTGATTATTGCCTTTGGCGTTGTGATCATAGGAGGCCTGGGCAGCATGAAGGGCTGTCTTGCGGGTGGGCTTATCCTGGCCTTGGCCCAGCTTCTGGGAGCCCACTTCACAGGGCCCGGCTATCAACTCCTTTTTGGCTACGCCGTTTTGCTCGTCGTTTTAGGGATCAGACCTCAAGGTTTGTTCGGAAAGGTATAAGCGCTATGGAGAAGAGAACGATCAAATACAAATGGCCTATCCTGGGGCTGCTTTTCGGCATCTTCGCCACGCTTCCCGTCTGGGGCTCGGATTATGTCCTTCTCTTCTTTCTTCTCTATTTCCTCTACCTGGCCATGGCGCAGATGTGGAATCTGCTGACCGGTTATTCCGGCCTCTTATCCCTCGGGCAACAGGCCTTTATCGGATTCAGCGGATATGCGGTGGCGGTCATGACGAACTATTACGGGGTGTATATCTGGCTGAGTGTGTTTCTCGGGGGCCTGTTCTCCATTCTCCTTGCCCTGTTCATGTCCCTCTTCATCTTTAGGATGAAAGGCATTTTTTTCGGGATCGGCACATGGATTTTCGCCGAGATGCTCTTGCTCTGGTTCAGTAACTGGGAGTATGTCAAGTATGGGTCGGGTTTGTTTATCAAGCCGCCCAACCCGCCGTCCATGACGGCGATCTATTACGCCGCATTTATCATGGGCGTGGGCGCGCTCGTTGCGGTCTATGTCATTCTCCGCTCCAAGATCGGTCTGGGGCTTATGGCGATGAGGGATGACGAGGCCGTCTCTGAAAGCATGGGGGTTGAAATTTTTCGCTCCAAGCTCTTTTGTTTTCTGGTGGCTGCCTTCGTTACCGGGCTCACGGCCGGAGTCCTCTATGTGTTTCAGATCTTTATTCAACCCTACAAGGCCTTTGCCATAGACTGGACAGTCGCCCTGGTCTTCATCGTCATCATCGGCGGAATCGGGACCATGGAAGGACCGGTCGTAGGGACCTTGGTCTATGTTCTTCTCTCGCAATTTTTAGCGGAATATGCGCATATCAGTTTGCTTCTGTTGGGATTGATCGCCATTACGATCATTCTGGTGGCTCCAAAGGGCATTATGGGGACGCTGCAGGAAAAAACCGGTTTTGTCATCCTGTCGCCCCGTCGGGCATAAAGGGATCGTCTCATCGTCACTTAACACCAACCTTAACATGGGAAGGAGGGAAAGATTCATGGACAAGAAAAGGCAAGGCGACATCAGCAGGCGCGATTTCATGAAAACGGGTGCCATGGCGGTAGGGGCCGCAGTGACCTCAGGCCTGGTACTCCCAAAGATCGTGAAACCGGCACAGGCGGCGAGCCGGGATCATATCCTGATCGGCCGGCCCAATCCGAGCACCGGTCCTATTGCATCTTTTGGAGAACCGACCCCCTGGGTAGATGACAGGGCCCTGGCTCAGATCAACAAGGATGGGGGCATTTACATCAAGGAATTCAAGAAGAAGGTCCCTGTTAAAGTGAAGATCGTGGATACGGAGAGCAATCCCACCAAGGCCGGGGAGATCGCTTCCAGACTCATCGTCAAGGACAAAATAGACCTGATGGTCTTTTACCACACGCCGGACACCGTGAACCCGGTCTCGAGTATCTGCGAAAGATACAAGATGCCCGGCATTTCCCTTGATGCGCCCCTGGAGCCCTGGCTGGAAGGGGGGCCCTATACATGGGTATACCATGCGTTCTGGTCGGTGGAGAAGGATATTGTCCCCGTGTATACGGGCATGTGGGAGCAGGTCAAGACGAACAAGGTGGTGGGGGTATTGATGGCCAATGATCCCGACGGTGTCTCCTGGTCCGCGGTTTTCAAAAAGGTGGGCGGCGCCATGGGTTACAAGTTCGTCGATCTGGGAAGGTTCCCCTATTTCAACAAGGACTTCAGCACCTTTATCGACGGCTGGAAAAAAGAGAAGGTGGAGATTTTGCTCGGGAATACCATTCCGCCGGATTTTGCAACCGCCTGGAGGCAGTGTCAGACCCTGGGATTTAAACCCAAAGTCGCCACCATCGGGAAGGCGATCCTCTTTCCTTCGGCCGTGGGCGCCCTTGGCGGGGATCTCCCCAACGGGCTTACAACCGAGGTCTGGTGGAGCCCGCACCATCCCTTTAAGAGTTCTCTGACGGGGCAGAGTTCCAAAGACCTGTGTGATGAGTGGGTCAAGGGTACGGGGAAGGAATGGACCCAGCCCATCGGCTACAAACACGCAGGATACGAGATTGCGGCCGATGTCCTGCGAAGGGCAGGCAGCATCGACAAAGATACCCTTCGAAAGGCCATTGCCGCTACCGACATAAAAACCATCGTGGGCCCAATCAAATATAACAAGGAGAACTACAGCCGTACACCCCTGGTAGGGGGACAGTGGGTCAAAGGGGAGAAATACCCATGGGAACTCAAGATTGTTCACAACAAAGAGCATTCCTACATCCCCTTGACAGGTGAGATGTTTACCATC
>JAZDGZ010000183.1:0-5188 GCA_043806375.1 Pseudomonadota bacterium
CACCTTGTATCTCCTGCCCACGCCGTAGCTCTCCCGCGGGCACTGCTCCTTCGTCGGCAGCACCGCCTCCGCCTTGCCCAGGTCGAGGATGACATTTCCCCGCTCGTAGCGGCGAACCACCGCGGTGATGATGTCGCCGACGCGGTCCTTGTACTCGTTGAAGACGATCTTGTGCTCCGCCTCGCGGATGCGTTGGATGATGACCTGCTTGGCGCTCTGGGCCGCGATCCTCCCGAGGTTTTTAGCGAGTATCTCCACCCGGATGGTGTCGCCGGGCTTCGCTTCGGGGTCGGTTCTGCGGGCGGTATCAAGGGAGATCTCCTCGTCCTTCGAGGAGACCTTTTCGACGACCAGCATGTCGGAGAACGCGCGGACATTGCCCGTATCCCGGTCGATCTCCACGCAGAGGTTCTTCGCCTGCTCTGCGCTCTTCTTGGCGGCGGACAGAAGGGATCTCACATTTTTCTCAATAAATAATCGAGTGCAACGCTCAGATCTCTCCCTTCGGTCGAGATGACAACTTATTTCTGAGACGTAACACTCGTCGCCGTCGTCCAAATGCATTCGCTTGAAATATCGATCATTCAAAAAAGATGGTCTCGTAAAAAGTCGCTTCGCAGGTTTTTGGCTTGACAGGCATACTACAAAGTGGTGCCAGGGTTATGTCCCTCAAAAGGGAACAAGGCTATTGCGCATAATCATGTGCTATATGTAAAACGTCACCGAGGGAGGAAGCTATGAATTGGAAGGAGTTAACCGGATTTTCGATTTTGGCCATTGCCGTCGTGGCTCTCGTGGCTTGCGGGGGCGAGCAGCCTGTGGATGTCAAGGCCGTCATGAGTCAACCGAAAGCCTTTGTGGGTTCCGATACCTGCAAGATGTGCCATCTGGAGCATTACGACTCCTGGCAGATGACATTGCACAGCCGTATGCTGCAGGATGCCCAGAAAAACAAGGATGCCATTATCATAGATATCAATGAAAAGGAGATCCGTGAAGACCTTGCCAAGCTGGGGGATAAGCTCAAAGTACCCGCGGATCAGATCTATGTCCCCAAGGTGGAGGAGATCAAATATACCCTCGGCAGCCAGTGGAAACAGCGGTACCTTGTGGAAAAAGAAGGGAAACTCTACATAGCTCCTATCCAGTACAACGCAGACACTCACGAATGGGTGAATTACCATGAGCACGACTGGGACAAGCGGCCGTGGATTACGGGCTGCGGCGGCTGCCACGCTACGGGCGTCGATATTGAGAAGAATTCCTTTAGCGAGCCCGGCGTGGCTTGTGAGGCCTGCCACGGGAAGGGGTCCTGGCATACAGCCCTGCCCAAGACAGCTGTCTTCGAGAAGCGCCAAACCATTGTCAATCCTGCCAAGTTGACCATGGGTGTGGCGGTCCAGATCTGTGGCTCCTGCCATAACAGGGGAAAAGCGACCAAGTTCAAGGGTGCGGGCTGGCCTGTGGGCTATGAGCCGGGCAAATCTCTCGAGGCGTACTACAAGTCGACGTCTTTTGCGGCGGGAGATGCGGCCCATGTGTATGCGAACGAATTTTCCAAGGGGCATCACCAGCAGTATATCGACTGGGTCCAGTCGAAACACTACCGAGAGGGCGTTACGTGCACTTCCTGCCACTATGTGCATCAGATCGGGGTGCCGCCCACGCGGTCTCAGACTTTTTCCGCGGGTTCGAAACAGTGCTTTACTTGCCACGTCCAGGTCAACGCCAATTTAGCCCACTCCATTCACTCTTTTGCAAACTGCATAGGTTGCCATATGCCGAGGATTGCCAAGAGCGCTGAATCCGGGGACATTCACAGTCATGTCTTTGTAACGCTCTTGCCTCAGGACACGCTGAGAAACCCGGATGTTCCCAATTCTTGCCAGACCTGTCATAAGCACAAGAATCAGGATTTGAAAGAACTTCAAGAGAACTGGGAGAGGCTTGCAAAACTGCCCAAGCCGGTGGGGAAGGTGATTGAGCCTATTGGATATAAGTACACCCGGTAACAGGCGAGGAGTGCACGTTATGGCGCGCGTTAAGCCTGAGCGGCGGCTTGGCCTATTTTTAGTGGCCATATTGATGGCGGGGCAACTGCTTTTGCCAGAGGCGTCAACGGCCCAGGAGGAAGTGACCTCGGCCATCCGACGCTATAAGCAGCACGAGGTGAGCACCGGGTACTATGAGGAGTATGAGGTGAAGCCCCGTCGCCAGCAGCCACTGGTCACGGTGCCCGGGGTGAGAGAGGGGATCTTTCGATACAGCCCCACAGGGGCGGATGTTCGGATTCGCACCCGTCTCGCCGATTCCCATATGGGGATCGAGTTTTACGAGAAGCGGCGGTGTGAAGAGTGTCATGTCAGGGAAACAAAGGACATCCATACGGTGCGCGCCAACCTGACGTGCCGCCAGTGCCATGGCGGGGAGCCGATTGCGAGTACGGAGCATTACTACTCCCCCATGAACCCGATCAGGCGTCATGCATATATCTGCTCAAAGTGCCATGAAGGTTCAAGCGCATCGTTTGCCAGATACATCGTGCATGCTCCCAATCCTGCCTCGATGAGTACATTGAAATCCTTTCCGGTGCTTTTTTATGCCTTCTGGATCATGATAGCCATTGCCGTGGCAACGTTTGCGGTTTTTTTGCCGCACACGGCCGTATGGGGCATCCGGGAATTGTTTCAAAAAAAGGAGAGGACCCGAAGTGAGCCCAAATGAAAGGACAAGGGTTAAGCGGTTTACCCCGATACAACGAATTTTTCACCTCCTGCTGATTCTTTCTTTTCTGACGCAGGGGGCGAGCGGCCTGGCCAGGATGTACATTGAGACGGTTTTTGGCAAGCGGTTGGCCTGGATCTTTGGGGGTTATGAAGGGGCCCTCGCCGTCCACAAGGTTGTCGGTATTCTCATGATCTGCGGGTTTCTAGTGCACATTGTCTATTTGCTCGGGTCCATCAGATGGCGTCAATTTCCTCGGAGTCTTTTGGGTCCCGACTCGTTGCTCCCGACGCCGCGGGATATCAAGGAGTTTTTCCAACACCTGGGTTGGTTTTTCGGGTTTGGAAAAGGCCCGAAGTTCGACAGATGGGGTTATTGGGAGAAGTTTGACTACTGGGCCGTTTTCTGGGGCATTCCCATTCTGGGCGTCACCGGCTTGCTGCTGGCATATCCGTTGATTGCAAGTGAGTTCATCCCGGGATGGGGCTTGAATGTGGCTTTCTGGATTCACAGAATAGAGGCCATACTGGCCATGGGTCACGTCTTTATTATCCATTTCTTCATTGGTCATCTGCGCCGCCACAACTTTCCCATGGATCGAGCCATGTTTGAGGGCAGTGCGGATATGGCAGGCGCCCGCCATGAGAGGCCCACCTGGGTAAATCGACTCGAACAGGGCGGGAGGCTGCAGGGGCTGATTGTTCAGGAGACGTCTGCCGGCCTTCGGGTCATTTACTATCTCTTCGGCTATGCCGTCATGGCGGCCGGATTGATCCTCCTGATAGGCGGACTGTTAAACAGCGCATCCATCACCTGGTAGCAAGGCCTTTTCAGTAGGCCATAGCGATTATCTGTTGACCCTGTCGCCTAATCCCCGCCTGATATTTTTCCTCCGAGCACCATAAGAATCTCCGCGAAAACCCTCTCCTCAGACGAGCAAGAAATGGCTTGATTGACATGCCACGGTGTGGCATTATAGTTATTAACGGTGACTATCAAATCATAGGTTTTTGAAGACCCTCAGAGGCAGAAAATTGAGTCCTTTAATTGAATTTTTTGCGTTTCGGTGCTTTGCCGTCAAGTTGCTAGTAGCAGTCGCCCTCATTCTATCATATGGCTGCGGTCAGGGTGCAGACACCGTTGTCGTGGATTTCAGCAAAACCATCCCAGCTGAGAAACCCGGGTCGATGCCCCAAGATGCCGTCCCCCTGAAGGTGGCGGTGGGGGCGATGGTCTCCCCGAAAGAGACCTTCATCTATTACCGGCAGCTCCTGGATTACATCGGAGAAAGACTCGATCGCAAGGTGGAATTTGTCCAGCGAAAGACCTACGGCGAGGTCAATGAGCTTCTGGGCGAGGGACAAATTGATCTGGCCTTTATCTGCTCCGGACCATACGCTCTCGGAAAAGGAAGATACGGGTTCGAGTTGGTCGCTACTCCGCAGATCCAGGGAAGCCCCTTCTACCGTTCCTATCTGATCGTCAACAAACAGGCGCCGTTTCAGCGGCTTGAGGACCTCAAAGGCCGCGTCTTCGCCTTTACGGATCCTGATTCCAACACGGGCAGGCTAGTCCCCGCATACTGGCTGGCGGAGAAGGGGAAAAGGGCGGAGATCTTTTTCGGCAAGACGATCTACACCCATGGCCATGACAACTCTATCCTGGCGGCGGCAAAGAACCTTGTGGACGGTGCGGCCGTGGACAGCCTCATATGGGAGTATTACGACCAGAAAGACCCGGCCTTCACCTCCCAGACCCGCATCATCCGGAAATCTGAACCCTACGGCATCCCTCCTGTGGTTGCATCGAGATCTCTGGACCCGAATCTGAGGGAAAAGATCCGACAGTTGCTCCTCTCCATGCATCTGGACCCGGCGGGCAAGAGAATTCTGGAGGCGGTCGGGATCGACCGATTCGTTGGGGGCGAAGAGGAATGGTACGAGCCCATTCGGCGGATGGAAAGGGCTATTGCCTCCCTGAAAGAGAAGGTCGATGGGACTGAGAAGCCTTAAGAGCAAGCTAATCGTGGCGGTTTCGAGTCTCGTGATCGGGAGCGGTCTCCTCATTTCCCTTTTGGTCGGCGAGCGTTACAACAACAACCTGCTTGAGGCGATGACGGCCCAGGCGGAGAACCTGGCCCAGGCCGTGGCCCTCGAAGCGGCAGACAAGATCCTGATCAACGACCTGGTAGCGCTCCAGAAGACCGTGGATCACCACACGAGGAGCCATCCCACCATCGCCTACCTTTTTATACTCAGGGGGGGGGAGGAGATCCTGGCCCATTCCTTCTCGGGGGGCATTCCCGCCGGGCTGATCAAGGCAAACCAAGCCCCCTCTGGCGGAGAGACTCACCTTCAAAAGGTCGTGTCCACCCAGGGCGACCACTACCTGGACATTGCCTGGCCCATCTTTGAGGGAAGGGCAGGGGTTCTCAGGTTGGGATTCTCAGAGGGACCTTACCGGA
>JAZDGZ010000184.1:0-2637 GCA_043806375.1 Pseudomonadota bacterium
GGCACGCTCTCGCCGGATGACGGATCGGCCTCACCCCTTTGCGCCGTCAACGCCTTTTATAAGAGAGCCGTAGCCCTGGGAGTCAGGTTCCGTTTCAAGGAGGCGGTGAGCAGGATCATAGTGGAACAGGGCAAGGTCGCGGGCGTGGTCACGGACAGGGGTCGGTACTCGGCGCCCGTGGTGGTCAATGCCGCAGGGCCCCATTCGAGGGATCTGTCAAAGACGGCGGGCGTGGATATCCCTGTGGTCCCGGATTCCCATGAGGCCGCGATCACGGAGCCGGTGCAGCCTTTCTTTACGTGCATGGTGGTGGACCTGAGGCCGGGTCCCGATTCCAGTAATTACTACTTTTACCAGAATCGTCTGGGGCAGGTCGTCTTCTGCATCACCCCTGCCCCGGTCATTGTCGGCACAGATAAAAGAGAGACCTCGGTGTTTCTCTCCCAGGTGGGGGCCAGGATGGTTCAGCTCCTTCCGAGGCTTAAGAACTTGAGGGTGAGGAGGGTCTGGCGGGGGCTTTATCCTATGTCGCCGGATGGATCGCCCCTGGTGGGCTGGAGCAGGGAGGTGAAAGGATTGGTCCACGCCACCGGCATGTGCGGCCAGGGATTCATGCTCGGACCCGGCGTGGGTGAGGTCGTGGCGAGGTTGATTGCGGAAGAGATGACCGAAGAGGACAAGATCATTTTGGAGGGGTTTTCTCCTTATAGACGTTTCGGCGGCGGAGAGGCTTTGAAATAGAGCGATGATTGCATTGGTCATGGGGATCTCTTTTCAAAAACGAAACGTATGCGGGAAAGGCCATGCAGAAAGGGGCAGCGAAGGCGGGCGGAGACCCTCAGCAATCCTTTCCATGGAAGGACTTTCATGGTGATTCCCGGGAGGCCTTCCGCCCGCCTCACCTATGGCCTTACGCTGAGTCCCGGGCACCGGCCTCTTCGTTTTTGAAAAGAGATCCCCGTGACCAAAAGTTGTGACCTTTTCATAAAACTAAACTCATACCTGAATTTCACATTTTTGGGCCTATAACGCTTGACGCCGCCCCTTTTTTTTGGTAGAGGAAGTAGCCCATTCATGGGATTTCCGGGTCAAGAGCCGGAGAATCCTAGGCGAACATCCTGCAATTTCTAAAAAATTCCTGATTTGATGAGATCTGAGGCCGAAAAAGGAAGGGACGCCTTAGGCGAACGGCAAAAGGCGTTAATGGAGAATGCCGTGCTTAGGGCCCAAAGATGGCGGGTTTGGGCCACGACTGAAACGTGTAAGCTTTTTATAAACCTAAAATGACAGGAAACAACCAACAAAAGGAGGAGAAGACCTATGGCCTATGATGCGGTTAAGATGAAGGATTGGCAGATATCCGAGGCTGCCGAAAAGAACATGCCGACCCCTGAGGAGTGGGGTGTGAGGCTTCAACTGGAAAAGGACGAACTTATTTCATATGGGCGGCTTGCCAGAGTGGATTTCCTGAAAGTCATGAAACGCCTCGAGAAAAAGAAGGATGGGAAATACATTGAGGTGACGGCCATCACCCCCACCCCGCTGGGTGAAGGAAAAAGTACGACCACTTGCGGGCTGTTGGAGGGGTTGGGTAAACTCGGTTTCAATGTGGGAGGTTGTATTCGCCAGCCGTCGGGCGGTCCTACCATGAATATCAAGGGAACGGCGGCAGGCGGCGGAAATGCTTTGCTTATCCCGATGACGGAATTCTCCATGGGACTGACGGGCGATATCAATGAGATCATGAACGCCCATAATCTGGCCATGGTCGCCTTGACGGCCAGGATGCAGCACGAGAGAAACTACAATGACGAGCAGCTTAAGAGACTGACCAAGATGAAAAGGCTCGATGTCGACCCTGCCCGAGTCGAGTTCGGCTGGATCATCGACTTTTGCGCCCAGAGCCTAAGGAATATTGTCATCGGTCTCGGCGGCCGGATGGACGGCTTCACCATGCAGTCCAAGTTCGGCATTGCGGTCTCCTCCGAATTGATGGCCATCCTGTCGATTGTTAAGGACCTTCCGGATCTCCGGAAACGTTTGGGTGAAATTACCCTCGCCTTTAACAAGGCCGGAAAATCGGTGACCACGGCGGATCTGGAGGTGGACGGCGCCATGACGGCATTTATGCGCAACACCATCAACCCCACCCTGATGTGCACGGCCGAGTATCAGCCATGCTTTGTCCATGCCGGACCGTTTGCCAACATCGCCGTCGGGCAGTCCTCGATCATCGCAGACCGCGTCGGGCTGAAGCTCTTTGATTACCATGTCACCGAGAGCGGTTTCGGCGCCGACATCGGATTTGAGAAATTCTGGAACGTCAAGTGCCGCTACAGCGGGCTGAAGCCTCATGTATCCGTGCTGACGACCACGATCCGTGCCCTCAAGATGCACGGCGGCGGACCCAAGGTCGTGGCCGGTCTTGCCCTTGATCCTGCTTACACGAAGGAAAACCTGAAGCTCCTGGAAGCAGGGGTACACAACATGGTCCACCACATCAACACCATCCGCAAGGCCGGGATCAACCCGGTGGTCTGTATCAACTGCTTCCATACGGACACCAAGGCCGAAATCGCCCTGGTGAGGAAATACGCCGAGCAGGCGGGCGCGAGGTGTGCCGTCTCCACCCACTGG
>JAZDGZ010000185.1:0-2584 GCA_043806375.1 Pseudomonadota bacterium
CATCCATGGTAGACAAGACTGAATACCCTGAAATGCAAGTCCTTGTCGTTGACGATGATCCTGCCATCGGTCACCTGATGAGGGTCTTTCTGAGCCGGGAAGGGTACGCGCCCGTGGTCTGCGTCCATCCCCGAGACGCCCTCGCACTGTTCGAACCAAGGCGTTTTGGTCTGGCCTTCATCGATATCCAGATGCCGGAGATGAACGGGCTGGAGCTGGCAACGAGGATCAAGGAGGAGGACGCGGCCTGCGAGGTGGTTTTCATGACCGGTCACGGCACCTTTGACAACGCCGTCCAGGCCATCAAGATCGGCGCCTATGACTACATGCGCAAGCCCTTTGGAGGCGAGGAGATTCAGCTGTGCCTGAAGCGTTTTCAGGAGCGACAGGCGCTAAGAGAGCAGGTCAGGCGGGCGGAGAAACGGTATTTCCACCTGGTCCAGAACATCCCTTCCTTGGTCTTCGTCCTTTGCGAGGACTTCAGCCTTGAATTTGTCAACCAGTCCTGCCAGCGAATCCTGGGATTTGCGCCTGAGGAGGTACTGGGCCGGTCAGGCTGGCTTTTGGAGAGGGCCCATCCCGATGTGACCTCGAACGGGTCAGCGGTCTCATGGGGGCCGTGTTCGAGGGCAAGAGTTCAAGGTTTTCCGCCGAGTGCCGCCTGCGCCACAGGCGGGGGCAGGTGGTTCACGCCCTTGTGGAGTCGATTCCGTTCGCCTCAGGTGAGGAGTACAATACGATCCACCGAATTGAAGGGGTGATCGTGGACATCACGGACCGCGTCTTTGCCGAGAGGGCGGCGTTGCACCGGGAGAGGGTCAAGACGCTGGGTACCGTCGCGGCCGAGGTGGCCCATGAGATCAGGAACCCCCACGTTTCCATCGGCGGTTTTGCCAGACGGCTCCACGACAGGAGACCTGATCTCCCAGAGGGCGCCATTATCGTAAGGCATGTGGAAAGGCTGGAGGGGCTGCTCCGGAGGCTCCTCGAGTATCTCCGGCCGGTAGAAGTCCTTTTTGAGACGTGCTCCGTGGACGAGGTTGTTCAAAGCTCTGTCTCCGTGCTCCGGCAGGAGATGGATCGCTCCAACATCGTCTGTCGTCTTGCCCTGATGCCGACACTGACCAGCATATCCGCGGACCGGGCCTATCTCCAACAGGTGATCAACGATCTCATGCGGAACGCCGTAAAGGCGATGAAAGGCGGGGGAGACCTTTCCGTCCGGACCTATGAGAGCGGGGGGAACGTTCACGTGGAATTCAAGGGAGAGCCAAGAGGGGCCGTGAGCGGCGACCTGGAGAAGCTCTTTATGCCTTTTGCCGAGGAAGATCCGGGGACAGGGCTTCCCCTGTCCTACCGGCTCTTGAAGGATATGGGGGGCTTCCTATCGTACTCCCAGGAGGGCGGCGCCCTTGTCTTCACCGTGTCGTTCCCCAAGGGTAAGGGGTCAGATCTTTCGTTTTGACAAATCGGCAAGCTTCAGATCGAACCAATGACCTTTGAGGTGGGTCCATTTGTCAAATCAAAAGATCTGACCCCGATCCGATCAGGCGAGGGCCTCCCGGACCTTTCTGGCAAGGGCTTCGGGTGAGAAGGGCTTGGGGATGAAGTGAAGCCCCGGCTCCAGGACGCCGCGATGGGCAATGGCATTGTCCGTATAGCCGGACATAAACAGGACCTTCATCTCCGATCGAACCTTTAGAAGGGCGTCCGCCAATTCTTTCCCCCCCTGCCCGGGCAAGACGACATCCGTGAGGAGTAATGCAATGTCTCCTACATGCCCCTCGCTGATCTCCGTCGCCTCTTTGCCGTCCTTTGCCATCAGAACGCGATAACCATATTCCCTGAGCATCCTTTCGATCACGCCCCGAAGCATCTCATCGTCTTCCACCACCAGGATCGTCTCCGTCCCCGTGATCTTTTCGGGAGGGGGTAGTTGAGCCTCGGCAGTCTCCTCGATCCCCTCAGCCCTGGGCAGGTAGATCTTGAAGGTCGCCCCCTGGCCCGGCTCGCTGTAGACCCATATGTAACCCCCGGCCTGCTTGACAATGCCGTAGGCCGTCGCAAGCCCCAGGCCCGTGCCCCGGCCCATTTCCTTGGTGGTGAAGAAGGGGTCGAAGATGCGGGATTGGGTCTCCTTGTCCATGCCTATCCCCGTATCGCTCACCGTCAGCATCACGAACGGGCCCGTGATGGGCTCCAGGCCGTGTTCCCGGAAGTAGTGTTCATCAAGGCCCACGTTAGCCGTCTCAATCGTGAGCCTTCCGCCTTTGGGCATAGCATCCCGGGCATTCACGACCAGGTTCATAATCACCTGCTCCAGTTGCCCTGCGTCCATCATGATGGGCCAGAGGTCAGGGGCCTTGAGCGTCCTTATTTCAATGTCCTCCCCGATCAGGCGCAGGAGCATTTTTTCCAGGCTCCCCAGGAGATCATTGAGGTTCATGACCTGGGGCTGGACGACCTGTTTGCGGCTGAAGGCGAGGAGCTGGCGCGTCAGGGATGCGGCGCTTCTCCCGGCCCTCAGGATCTCTTCAATATGAGAAATGAAGGGGCCCTGACCGTTCATGTCCATGGACATGAG
>JAZDGZ010000186.1:0-3474 GCA_043806375.1 Pseudomonadota bacterium
TCTATGACGGCTCTATACTGGATAGTTCCGACAGTGTCAAGGAATTTCTCCCTTTCTTAAGGCAATTAGCTATGAACCCCCTCAATGTTTTCTCACTTGGACTGCCTGTGCGGGTCCTGCGATTCTGAAAATCTCTTCAAGATGAGTGAGCCCCTGCCTCAATGATGGCGGTCTTCCCCGGGCGTTGGGAGGCGCTATTCATTTGCGCTTCCAAAAAGGGGGTAAATGGTCTAAAATATACAGGGTATTATGAGAATGCTTTCATAGAGATAAAACCTGACCTGGCGGGAACATGGCCGGGTGAGGGAACTCAGGGGCGCCGAAGAAAATGATCAGGGAATCAAATCAACAAGACCAAAAACTATCTTACTACAAGGCCCTTCATGATATCGCAAACCAGATACACGCGGCCAAGGATATCAACGAAATCTTGATCAATCTGAAGGACCGGATGCTCGGTCTCTTTGATGCCGACCGAATCACGATCTATGTGGTGGACGGAAGAAAGAAAGAGATCTATTCGAGGTTTAAGGCAGGGAATGATCTGGAGGATATCCGGGTCCCCATCAATAACGAGAGCATCGCCGGCTATACGGCAAACAATACACAAATAAGCAACATCGCCAATGCCTATGACGCAAATGAATTGAGCAGGATTAGCAAGGGGCTGAGCTTTGACAAGAGCTGGGACGAAAGATCCGGATATATGACCAAGCAGATCCTCGCTTTGCCCATCTTTTACCAGAAATACGTGATAGGGGTTCTACAGCTCATTAACAAAAAGAATGGCGAAAGATTCAGTTTGGAGGATCAGAATTCGGCAACCGAATTGGCGAATGTCCTGGGCATTGCCTTCTATAACCAGAGAAAACTCTCCCAGCAGCGGGCAAAACGAACCAAGTTTGACTACCTTATCAACAACAATTTCAACACTGAGAAGGAGCTTGAAAGGGCCATTGCCATTTCGAGGGAGCGAAAGACCTCGATCGAGTCGATTTTTATGAATGATCTGAAGGTGAGAAAGGAGGAGATAGGGCGATCTCTAGGCGATTATTACAATTGCGACTATGCTCTTTTCGATAACAACCTTCCTATTCCCGGTGATCTCCTGGCCAGGTTAAAACCCGCCTACCTAAGAAACAACCTCTGGGTCCCGTTGGCCCAGGAGGATGGCAAGGTCAAGATACTTATAGATAATCCCCAAAGGCTGGACAAAATAGACAGCGTCAAATCCTTAATCCCTGCGGCCAAATTCGAATTCGTTGTAGGCCTCAAGCAAGATATCCTGCAATTTTTGGATTACTTTTATGGCTCATCAAAGGATCAGGAAGAAGGGTCCATCGATGATATCATCAGTAAACTTGACGTGGAAGAGGCGGTGGAAATCGAGGGTGGCGCTGAGATGCTGACAGAAGATGACAGTGCGATAGTCCAACTCGTCAACAAAATCATCACGGACGCCTATAAGAAAAAATGTTCAGACATTCATATAGAACCCTATCCAGGCAAGGAGGGGGCTGAAATCAGATTCAGGATTGACGGCATATGTCACAAGTACCAGACGGTTCCTTTCCATTACAGGCGGGCACTGAGTTCAAGAATCAAGATCATGGCTGATCTGGATATTTCGGAACGGAGAAGGCCTCAGGATGGGAAGATCAACTTCAAGAAATTTGGTCCCCTCGACATCGAGCTGAGGGTGGCTACCGTCCCGACCGTCGGCGGAGAAGAAGACGTGGTTATGCGGATTCTTGCGGCAGGCGAGCCCATCCCTCTTAAGGCGATCGGAATGAATGACAGGGACTATGACCTTTTGTTGGGTATGATCACGAAGCCCTATGGCATCGTCCTCGTCGTGGGCCCAACTGGAAGTGGCAAGACCACAACCCTGCATGCGATTTTAGCCCATATCAACAAGCCGGAGACGAAGATATGGACTGCGGAAGACCCCGTTGAGATCACCCAAAGAGGACTGCGGCAGGTCCAGGTCCTGCCGAAAATCGGGCTTGACTTTCCTGCGGCCATGCGTTCTTTCTTAAGGGCTGACCCGGATGTGATCATGGTAGGTGAAATGCGAGACCACGAGACGGCCGCCACCGGCATAGAGGCCTCCCTGACGGGTCATTTGGTCTTCAGCACCCTCCATACCAACAGCGCCCCGGAGACCATCACCAGGCTTCTGGACATGGGTATGGATCCCTTTAACTTTGCCGATGCCTTTTTAGGAGTGCTGGCCCAACGGTTGGTAAGGACCCTGTGCAAGGACTGTAAAAAACCCTATCATCCGAAACGGGAGGAATATGACAATCTGGTCAGGGCCTACAGCGGGGATTTTGATGCCCTGGGGTTTCGTTATTCCGACGACCTGATCCTTCACCGTGCCAAGGGGTGCGAGAAATGCGGCAACACAGGGTATAAAGATCGAATGGCCATCGTCGAGCTTCTTGACGGCACGGACAAGATAAAGGCCCTTATTCAGTCGAAGGCCACCATGGAGACCTTAAGGACCCAGGCCATGCAGGAGGGGATGAGAACTCTCATGCAGGATGGGATTCGCAAGGTCTTTCTGGGCCTCACGGACCTGCAACAGGTCAGGAAGGTTTGTATCAAGTAGGAGGAAGGGGTTCCTTTCGGTCGCCACGTTGCAGGGCGCGTGGCGCGGGGAAAGATCTTCTACATCCTTTTCAGGGAATGCACTTCAACAAATTTCGCTTTGAAAAAACCCTTCGTAAAATCGGCCACACCTTGAGAGTCATAGGGTTTACAGCTAAAGATGTCAATATAGGCAGCGTTGGAATGATTGGCAAAGTGTCCGGAAATGAGCGAGGTTTCAATCAGCTGGATCATGGAATACCCGGCGACTCGCTCGTCCTCGCCAAAGTGGACGACCTGGCACTCTCCAAATCGCTTCATGTCGATCAGGTCACAGAGTTCGCGCACGTATTGCTTTATTTTGTCCGAGTCCCGAATGATCTCCGGGTTACACCCATAGAGATCGAGACTGGTCAACAGTCCCCAGGGAGCGGCATCCTGTTTAAGGGCTAACCTTGACATTATCTTTACCTCCAAACTTGGGGGTTCCTATCTTCACGCGATCGCCAGATTTCATCGGTTAGGGTCTTATCAAGGTCTTTTGGAAATTTGTCAACAAAATTCGACCTGAAGGTCATCGGACTGGTGCAGGTTGGGGAAGAATGACGGGTTCGTGCAAGGCATCCGGGATTTGGCATGTCCATCTTCCGCCGCGGGACTGCAAAAAGGATTAATGAAAGCCACGGGGGAGTTTCTAGCAGGTGTTTTTCAGCAACCTGCTAGATCCTCAGTCCTGTGAGAAAACCTTCTTTTATGGCCTCCAAGGCGTTACGCGGCTCCTTGGCGTCTCCGATGGTGTGGATTTCAGGAACCAACTGGGTGATTTCTGATTCCAGGCCTTGGACAGATCTCGATCCGGCCGCCATGACCACCGAGTCGGCA
>JAZDGZ010000187.1:0-10577 GCA_043806375.1 Pseudomonadota bacterium
TGGAGATAAGGCTTCAATAGGGCGAGCCCTGGGTTTCTTCCCACCAGAACGACCTCCGCCAATCCTCTCATGGCCATGATGGCCGGGGCGAGCATGAGGGTATCGCCCAAGGCGGCGGGTCTGATGATCAGGATTTTCATCTATGCGGACTATGCTTTCCCACGGTCTCTTAGGCCGACGCCGGGCGCTGAGTAGGAGGCCGTGTGACAGGCATCTTAATCCATCCACGTATAAAAGTGGGATCCCCCCATACAGTTATGAACAATAGATAATAGCCGTCACGCCATTCTTCAGTCGGGGTTTTTCAACCCGAGAACCACTGCCCCAAGAAGAAGAGATGATTGCCAAAAAAAGATAGCATAAAAGAGAGTCCCATTGCCAGTCTTCCCTTAGAAAATCCGAAACGCGGCCTTAAGACAGGGGTATTGATTCCGCCCGGTGCGTCCTCCGGGGGATCTGCTTTCCGGCGCCTGGGATGACCTGGGAATCTCCATTATCATCATCATGAGAGTGGTTCTCGTTGACACAAAAGTGCTGGTTCCCTATTATTCTCCCTGAACTTGCGGTTTGAAGGACCGGCTGTGCGAATAAGACAGGCACAAAGCACCACGAAATTGAACTTGATGAACCCCTGGTTCCTGATCGATTTCAGGGAAAGTCTTCAAAGATCCTGAAGTCTTCTCTATTTCGTTGCCGATAAAAGGCCGACAATCAAAGTTAAGGATCATCATGTATTCAGAGGCTCGGCAGAAAAGGGAAAAGAACGGTCCCCTCTTACAGTTCCGTTAATCTCGACGGGGGATCTGAGGCGGGGTGCAAATGATGGAGGAGGTTTCGTATGAAAAGGATGGTTCAATATAGGGATTTGCGTGAATTCTTATCTCTTGTGGAATCGATGGGGGAACTCAAGAGGATCAGCCACGTGCACTGGGATAAGGAGATGGGGGCCATTACAGAGATCATTTACCGCGATAAACCGACGGATTCCCCCGCCCTGCTCTTCGATAAGATCCCCGGCTATCCGGAGACCTATAGTTGTCTCTATGGCATGCTCGCTTCGCCCAGGCGCTTTGGTCTGGCCATTGGTATCGGCAGCGAGGGAAATCCACGAATGGAATTGCTGACGGCCTACCGGGAGCGCATGAAAGGAATGGCGCCTATCCCTCCAAGGTTTGTGGAGAACGGGCCGGTCATGGAAAATGTGATTGAAGGAGGGGAGATCGATCTTCTCAAGTTTCCAGTACCCATTCACCATGAACTGGATGGAGGTCGATACATAGGCACGGCTTGCGGTGTGATTACGCGGGACCCGGAGGAGGGATGGGTCAACGTGGGAACCTACCGGGTCCAGGTGGTGGATAAGGACAGGGCCGTATCCTATATTTCCCAAGGAAAGCAGGGAAGGATTCAACGGGACAAATACCTAAAAGCCGGTAAGCCGTGCCCCATGGCCATCGCGGTGGGCATTGACCCCTTGCTTTACATGGCGGCGCGATACCAGGTCCCTTTGAAACTGTCCGAGTTTGACTTTGCCGGAGGAATCGCTGGTGAACCGATTGAGGTTATCGAGGGGAAATACACGGGGTTACCTCTCCCCGCCCATGCCGAGATTGTTCTGGAGGGCGAGGTATTGCCTGATGAGAAGGCCCCTGAAGGTCCCTTCGGTGAATGGTCAGGGTACTATGCCGGCGCCAAAGAGATGGAGCCTGTTTTCAGTGTGAAGCGGGTCATGTACAGGGACGATCCGATACTGACGTGCGCCGCCTCTCAGAGACCACCCCATTCTCATCTTTTCGAGCGCTGTTTCATCAGATCCGCAGGCTTGTGGGAAAAACTGGAAAAGACCGACTGCCCAGGCATAAAGGGCGTCTGGATTCACGAGGCCGGTTCGGGAAGGACCTTCAACGTCGTCTCCATAGAGCAAGCTTACTACGGCCATTCGCGTCAGGCTGGGCTCCTGGCCTCTCAACTTCCTCCGGCAGGGTATGTGAACCGCTTCACGATCGTGGTTGATGATGATATCGACCCTTCCAACCTCTATGATGTCATTTGGGCCATGGGCACACGGTGTAACCCGGAAGAGGACATCGACATCCTTCGCAAGAACTGGAGCAGCCGGCTGGACCCCCTCACATTCGGAAAAGCGCTCTACAATTCGAGGGCGGTGATAGACGCCTGCATTCCCTATGAGCATCGAGACGATTTTCCAAAGATCTCCCAAACCAGCCCTGAATACAAGAAAATCATGATGGAGAAATACGGAGGGTTGATCAGGGCCATTGTAGGGACATGACGCCAATTGAGCGAAAAAGGCGCCCGGGTCTTTCTCCCTTGACAAATCTGGAAATGTAAGGTTTATTTAATATTTAGACCAGCTGTTCCATGCTCAAAATGCCTTGAGCAGTTATCTTCACCTTTTCGCCAGTGAGTAATCTCTTCACGCTTTCGCCCGATCAGGTTCAGGGCCAGTGTCAATAGTCAATTCAAATACGGAAGGAGGTTGTCATGAAGAAAACAATCGGTCTATTGGTGACGGTGGTTTTTGTGTTCGTCGGGCCTGTATTATTATACCCCGGCGGAAGTCTGGCCAAAGAAAAGACTCCCACAGTGGAAGTATCCGGTCCGGTCAAGATGGTCAAGAAAGCTTCGGTGACCATTATTGGGAAGGGTTTTAAGCCGGGGCAGGAGATAAGCATCCTTTTGACTGACAATGATGGGATACAATCGGACATCGGTTATGCCCTGGATCCAGAGCCAAAGGCAGATGCATCCGGGGCCTGGAGCACCAAATGGAGTTGTTCTGATTTTATCAGAAGAAAAATGGTCAAGGCCGACAAACCTTATAACCTGACCGTCGCTGACAGTGATTACAACCCCCTGGCTTCAACAACTTTGTCTTTTCTTGAGGAAAAGAAATAGAAACAGAAAAGGCATGTATTAACAGCGAAGGCCTTGATAGGAGTCGACATGGTTCCGTTTAATGATTTTCGAGAATGGATTGAGCAGGCAGGAAAGATCGGAGAACTAAAACACCTTGAAGGGGCCGATCCGCATTTCGAAGTGGGGACCATGGTCCAGGTGAACGGGAGGAATGAAGGGCCGGCGCTGTTGTTCGATGGGCTTAAAGGATATAAGGCAGGCTTCAGGGTTTTGACCAATTCCATGGCCAATATCCGCACAGTAAATCTCACCTTTGGATTGCCTGTTGATCAGAGCATCCGGCATACCGTTGAAGCCCTAAGAATCAAGGCCGGGCAGTGGGAGAAGACAGCCAAAGAATATGCTGTGAAAGTCGTGGATACAGGTCCGTTAATGGAAAATGTTGAGGAGGGGGATGAAGTTAACCTTGAAAAATTCCCCGTCCCCTTGTGGCATGAGCATGACGGGGGCCGGTATATCGGCACCGGCGTGGGGGTCATCACAAGAGACCCGGATACCGGCGTCCCCAACATGGGCACATACAGGGTACAACTCCACGATCGCCAGCACGTCGGCTTCTATATTTCTCCCGGGAAACATAGCCGAATACACCGGGACAAATATTTCGCCAGGGGCGAGCCCTGCCCGGTCGCCATGGTCTTCGGTCCCGACCCGCTCACCTATATCTTGTCTGCCAGTGAGATCCCTGGGGGCATTTACGAACTGGACTACATGGGGGCTATCCGGGGGGAGCCGGTTCCCGTGATAAAGGGTAAAGTCACAGGCCTCCCCATCCCTGCCAACGCAGAAATCGCCGTCGAGGGTATTGCCTACCCCAATGATGTCCGCTTTGAAGGGCCCTTTGGCGAATGGACCGGAACATACGCAAGCAAGGGAAGGGAGGAGCCTGTCATGAAAGTAGAGGCCCTATACTACCGTAATGACCCCATATTGCTTGGCTCCCCCCCTTCAAAGGGCCTTTACAGCGATCAGGGATTTTGGCGAGCCGTATGGAGATCGGCGCTTCTGTATAACGAGATTGAAAGGGCCGGGATCCCGGATGTGAAAGGGGTCTGGTGCCCCGCTTTCGGGGGCTCCCGCCTGTTCACGGTGGTGTCCATAAAGCAGGGTTATCCGGGACATGCCACTGAAACGGGCCATATCGCTTCTCAGACGAGGGCCGGGGCCTATCTGGGAAGGTATGTGGTGGTCGTGGACGATGACATAAACCCTTATGATATTGAAGATGTCATGTGGGCCATCTGCACAAGGTCCGATCCCAAGGAGATGGATATCATCAAGCGGGCCTGGAGTGGGCCCCTCGATCCTCGGATCAGAAAGCCGACAGATGATTACACCAACTCCCAAGGCATCATCTATGCTGTGAAGCCCTATGCCTGGTTTCACGAGTTTCCATCCACGTCGTTGAACAGCGAGGAAATGAGGAAAGAAGTGTTCCTGAAGTGGAAAGGGCGTTTTGACGGCAGATGGATCAATTGTTGAGTCCCTTGAGGGGCCCCATTTCATGTAAGGGTATTCCAGAAAAACCTGAAGAAAAGGAGAAGACCAATGGCAAGGATGAATTGGAATAAACGGATGTGCCTCATATGTGCGGGCGTGCTGTTTGCAATGGTTGTCACATGGTATGCTGCCGAGATTGCTGAAGCAAAAACAGCCTTTCCGTCCAAGACCATAACCTATATCGTTCCCGTGAGTCCTGGAGGCGGGTTTGACACCTTTTCACGCATGATCATTCCCTACCTGCAAAAATATCTGCCCGGGAAGCCGAACATTATTATCAAGAACACGCCCGGTGGAGAGTGGAACATAGGAATTACCAAGATGTACCGCTCGAAGCCGGACGGCCACACCATTGCTATCTTCAACATGCCGGCAAATGCCGTAAACCAGGTTTTGGGAGAGGCGAAATTCGATTTGACGAAAGTGACGTGGCTCGGCAACCTCGGCGAAGTGACCTATGTGGCCGCTTTGTCGACCAAGACCAAATATAGAACACTTAAAGAACTTCAAGGAGCCCCTGAGGTCACCTGCGGTACTGTGGGACTTGCCTCTACCGCCGGGTTGGGCGCCCTCCTTGCCGGCCAGCGAATGGGCATCAAAATGAAGTTCATACCCCACGCCGGCAGCACCGAGGCGATCCTGGCCGGCATACGCAGTGATGTGGACTGGGTGCAGTACCCCATCTCCACACTAAAAAAATCAATCGTTGATTCTCAGGACCTGATCCCGTTTGTGGTTTATGCCAAAAAGCGGCTGAAGCTGCTCCCCGATGTACCCACCATCGGTGAGCTGGGTTATCCGGACCTGTTGGATGTTGTAAGTATGACGCGGCCGGTGGGAGCTCCGCCTGGATTGCCGCAGGATGTGGCCGAGCTCTGGAGGGACGTCTTTGCCAAAGCGACCAGCGATCCGGAATTTCAACAAAAACAGATGGCCGCGAACGAAACGCCCTTGCCAATGAACTCGAAGGAATTGGAGGAGATGGTGGTGGCGGCCATCAAGATGATAACCCCGCATAAGAATCTCATCCTCGAACATCGAAAATAAGGCCGGGGCGACAAGGCCCGGGTGAAAGGATTGGAGGTGTTTGTCCTCAGGGCCAGGGCCGTCACGTCCCCAATAGAAAGGGGAATTCCCGACCGGAGGGATATCTCAACATGTACGAGGCCGCGCTCCCTGCGTTAAAAATTTTGCTCGCATGGCCGGCACCGCTCTATCTTGTTCTCGGCACCCTCCTGGGCATGCTTTTCGGCATTTTGCCGGGTCTTGGCGGTCCACAGGTGCTGGCCCTGTTGCTCCCCATCACATACGGCATGGACCCCAACCTGGCTATCGTGCTTCTTGTGGGTTCCATGTCCTCCATAGCGTTCGGTGGCTCCATTCCCGCGATCCTCATCAACACGCCAGGGACCGCTCAGAGTGCGGCTACCTGCTTTGATGGTTTCCCTCTGGCCCAGCAAGGTAAGGCGGGTATGGCCATTGGCGCTGCAGCGACGGCTTCCTGTCTGGGCGCCGTGTTCGGCGCCGTGGTTCTCACCGTCCTTTTACCCGTTGGTCGACGGGTTGTTCTTGCCTTTTCCTACCCGGAGTATTTCATGCTCGCCATCATGGGGTTAAGTGTCATAGCAGTGATGTCGAGGGGGTCCCTCTGGAAAGGAATTATTGCAGCCTGTCTTGGGCTCATTCTCTCTACGATCGGTTATGATCCGGTGACCGGTTCAGTGCGATTCACCTTTGGCAGCGACTACCTTTGGGACGGTATCAGGCTTGTTCCCGCCTTTGTCGGCCTTTTTGCTATTGGTGAGGCCATAGACCTTTTTCTCACGCGGGGAAAGATCGCACAGACGGGGTACGCCGGAAAAATCGGCAGAGTGAAAGACGGCATCATGTCCATCTTCCGTAACTTCGGCCTCTTCTTGCGCTGTTCCACCATCGGAACTATTATCGGCATTATTCCCGGGGTTGGCGGGGCTGTGACCAATTTCTTGGCCTACGGTCATGCTGTCCAGTCCTGCAAAAACCCCGAGAAGTTCGGTACCGGAGACGTCAGAGGCGTGATCGCTTCGGAATCGGCCAATGACTCCAAGGATGGGGGCGCCTTGGTCCCCACTCTGATCTTCGGAATTCCCGGCAGCCTGGAAATGGCCGTCTTCCTGGGCGCTCTTATTGTGCTGGGACTTGAACCGGGCCCTCGAATGATGATGGATCGACCTGAAATAATTCTGGTCCTGATCTATACTTTGGTCGTGGGCAATGTTCTTGTCTCTCTAATAGGCGTTTTTGGGGCAGGTTTCCTCGTCAAAATCACCTATGTCCCCACCAATCTCCTTGCCCCCGTCATCTTCATGTTGGGGCTCATGGGAGCCTATCTCACCCATGGGATGTTGGCCGATGTGGTTTTGGCGTTGGTCTTCGGCGTATTGGCATTCGCCATGAAACGTTTTGGTTTTCCCCGTGTAGCCGTGGTCATCGCCATCGTGCTCGGCGGCCTGGCCCAGAAGACGTTCCACCAGACTCTCATGCTATGGGGTTTCAAGGGATTTTTCATCCGGCCTATCTCCCTGGGGCTTTTTGTCATTACAGCAGCTATGGTGATATTTCCTTACGTGCGAGCAGTCACCCGGAGGCGAAAAAGGTCCGTATAGAATCCTCTGGGATTTCATGTTGCAAGACAGAAGAGAGCATTCGGAGGCGATGGACAGCCAGTGCGAATGATGGCCCGGAAGGTTGGGACAAAAGAAAGAGGGGGAAATAACAGGGATTCCCTCTCAAAGAACATATCCCAAGATCCAAGGTGATGACATGACGTCGTCTGATAAAGAGCAGGAAAAGAAGAGATTCCCGATTGATGCCGTTCTGTTTGACCTGGTTATTCTTGGTTTCTTTCTTTTGCTGGCCATTGTGTCTATGAAATATAATCCTCGAGCCCGTTCTATTCCCTTGGGATTGGGGGTCCTAGGGTCGATCATGACGTTCATGCAGCTTCTGGTCGACGCCCTGCCCTGGGGGAGGTCCAAATTCCGGTTTGTCGCTTCAAGCGGGCTCTTGGCACAAGAAAACCGATTCCCTTCCAAAGAATCAGACAGGTCAAAAGCAAAGGAATTGGCAGGGCCTGCTGACAGTGACTCCTCATCTCAAGAAAAAGAGAGAACTTCGCCGGCTGAGTGGTTGCGGGTCTTTCGCGTCGTGCTTTGGCTCGTGGGGTTTATCATTTTGCTCGGCTTCACGAATTACCTGATTGCAGTGGGCGCCTTTGTTGTCCTTGTGACCAAACTGGAGGCCAAGGAGAGCTGGAAAAGGGCCCTCATTCTTGGCCTTTGTGTCAACCTGGGGTTCTTTATTCTGTTTGAGCTCCTCCTGCAGGCCCAACTCTAGCATGATGTCACTCCCCTATTTGATAAGGCCCACCGAAACTGACCGAGCTCAGTAAAGCCTTATCCCTGACTTTTCCTGATAGTAGGTCCAGATCTTTTGAAACTGAGGCTGGCGCCAAATGTGGTCGCCCACCCCCAGTTCATCCTGCCGCAGGGCGATGGGTCCTCCCATCTTATAGGCATCCATGAGCTTGCGGGCATTGTCTTCGAGGTAAACGGAACCAAAGAAAACGCCTTTGACGCTCTCAGCCACCACCACGGCGCCGTGACCTCGCATGATGGCCGCACGACGCGAGCCCAGGACAGCAGCAAGGGCATCCCCTTTTTCAACGGTATTGACATGCCTGCAATCATCATAAACAGGAACGCCGGCGGCAAAAATGGCCCCATGATGCATGACGGGCATATAGGCCTTTCCGGCCGCACTGAGTGCGGTGGTTACCGGAGGGTGTAAGTGGGCTATGGCTTTGACATCGGCCCTTTTCCTGTAAATGGAGGTATGGATGTGTATTTCCGAAGGCACCTTTACGCCCTTTTCCAGCGGCTCGCCTTTGAGGTTGGCCATGACAATATCCTGAGGAGAGAGACCGTAACGGCTCGCTCCCCAGGAATTGATAAAGAGGGTGTCTGTATCAGGAATCCTGGAACTCACATGTCCGCTGTAATCAATGAGCCCAAGGTACTCGAGCATTCGGACACAGGTGGCCAGCTCGGTACGCAGCAGATCTTCGCTCATAAATTCATTCCTCCCCCTCCTCCCCTTCGGAATGAACCTTGGCAAGTCTTCTTGCAGGATACATCCCTTTGCGCTTCCGAAAGTCCCGTTGACGGGGTCAGGGCTTGAAAAGGCTACTCAAACATCCATGAAAACAACTCCCTCGCCTTTTTGGCCGTCTCAGGCAAAGGCACGTTCACAATGGGGTACCTGTCCTTCCAGTGAAAAGGCCGACAGGCATCGATAATGGCCCTCGAGTTCGTGAAATTGCCCCTCTCCTTCTCCCACGGAGGAATGGAGGGGTCCAGGGGCGTCGACCATGAATTCCTCAGGATGTCAATGGAGCTGGCCGGGTCCGAGCGTGTGCAGACGGCCCACATGAGCTCCTCCAGATCCGAGACATTGACATCGTCGTCAACCACCATCACGTATTTCCCCGCGTAGGCCCCTGATCGGCACTGGCACGCGACGGCGCCTGCCTGGCGCGCATGGCCGGGGTAGCGCTGTCGGATGGCCACCGCCGTGAGCATGCGAGATCCGCCCGCTTCATGACACCAGACGGCCGTGACGTCGGGAACCCCGGCCTTCTGTAGCTCTTCCCTTACGAGGGCCGAGCGCATCACGGCACGATAGCGGGACTGCTCTTCGGGCGGCCTCTGTGGCGGGCACCCGAGGATAATGGGATCGTTACGGTGATAGACGGCCTTGATGTCCAGCACCGGTTCGTTGCGCATCTTACTGCCGTAATAACCGGTCCACTCGCCGAAGGGCCCCTCCGGTGCGAGGTTGCCCGGCTCGACGAAGCCTTCGATGACAATCTCCGCGTTCGCCGGAAAGGGAAGGCCGGTATATTCCCCCTTTAGAAGCTGCATCGGTCGTCCCCGATAGGCGCCTGCGATATCGAATTCACACATCCCATAAGGCATTTCGGTACAACCCATCAGGAAGGTCAGAGGATCGCTGCCGACGACAACGCACACGGGCATGGGTTTTTGACGCGCCATGGTCTTGTCACGGTGGATACGGCCGTGTTTGCCCGGTGAGATGTAGAACCCGAGCCTCTTTTCATCATGGATCATGACCCGATAGGTGCCCACATTGATCCATCCTTCATCCGGATCAATGGTGACGTTGAAGCTGCCCGTTCCTATGTAGCGCCGGCCTTCGTCACGATCATGCCACACTGGCGTGGGGAATTTTGTGACATCCACCTCATCGCCTCTCATCACGTTCTCTAGCACGGGCCCATCTTTGACGATTTCGTAGGGCATGGGGTTCTGAACGGCCTTCCGAAAAACCTTCAGGAAGGCTTCGCTCAATTCAATCTTGTTCAGATCGGTGGGAAAACCAAGGGTCATGTTCTTTCGTTTGCCCGCGAAAAAGTTGGTCAATACCCGGTACCCCTTGGGGACGCCGGGGATCATATCAAAGAGGGCAACGGGGGCGTTTTCGTCGTGTTGCAGAAGTTCCGCGGCCATGCCGATCTGTTCCTCCCAGTTGTATCCCTCTGCGACACGGAGTTCACCCAGTTTGTCCGCCTCAGTGATCCATTGGCGAAGGTCGTTGTAAGATACCTCGAATTCCACGTCAGCCGAGTTTTTCATGGAAAACCTCCTTTTCAGTGATCTTTTGTCCCAGGGCCTCTATGGCTCCATTCACTTTGCTTGATCATCATAAATCATTTTCAGAAGGGCCGGCTTTGAGACCTTTCCCGTTTTTGTCCTGGGTAGATGTTCCAGGAATTTTATGAACTTTGGAACCTTGAAATCAGGGAGTTTATCCCGGCAGTGGTTCACAATCTCTTCCTGAGTCATTGGACATCCCGCTTCCGGGACAATAAAGGCGGTCACTTCTTCTCCATAAATCTTGTCCGGGAAGCCCAGGGTGACTGCCTCTTTGACGCCGGGATACGCCATTAGGTGATCTGTGATCTCCTTTGGAGAGATGTTTACGCCCCCCCTGATGATAAGATCCTTCTTCCTTCCTGAGATGTAGATGTAACCTTGGGAATCCCTGTAACCCAAATCACCCGTTGGGAACCCCTGCTC
>JAZDGZ010000188.1:0-3064 GCA_043806375.1 Pseudomonadota bacterium
CAAGTGATTGATGTTCCGAAAGCCCTTGTCATCATCGTGATCCCGGTCGGTTTTCTCCTTTTGTCGCTCCAGTTCATAAGGCGTATTGCAGAAGACCTGTGGGGCGGAGAAGCCGACGGACCGAAAACCGGCCTTGCGGGGGCTGCAAACAAAGCTGAGAAATCAATGTCGGGAACAACCTCCCATGGAGTAGAGGGCTAAAATGGAGTGGTGGGCGGTATTGCTTTTCTTTGTTGGCGGTCTGGTATTTCTCCTCCTTTTCGGATTTCCTATTGCTTTTTCCTTTTTGCTGATGGACTTTATCAGCATCGCCTTTTTCATGGGGCCGGCGGGCCTTAAGCATCTGACCCTCCATATTTACACCTCTTTATCCACCTTTGTCCTCTCCCCGATTCCCCTGTTTATTTTCATGGGGGAATTGATGTTTCATTCGAACCTGGCTTATGAAACGATTGATGTCCTGGACCGATGGCTGGGCCGGCTGCCGGGCCGTCTGAGCCTTTTGGCCGCCGTGAGCGGAACAATGTTTGCCGCTACCAGCGGCTCGACCATGGCCAACACGGCCATGCTGGGAACGGTTCTCCTGCCCGAAATGAGGAAAAGGGGCTACAGCGTCTCTATGTCCGTCGGGCCGATCATCGGGGTGGGCGGTATTGCCATGCTGATCCCGCCTTCGGCCCTGGCCGTGGTCCTGGCGAGCATCGCCCAGGTATCTGTGGCCGGCATTCTCATGGCAGGCGTCATCCCCGGTGTCATTTTAGGGGGCATGTTCAGCGCTTACATCATCACGTACGCCTGGTTGAGGCCCTCAAGCGCCCCCCGTTTCAAGACCGATCCTACTCCCCTGGGGATGAAACTCTTCCTGACCGCCAAATATTTATTGCCGGTGGCGTTTATTATTTTCATGGTCCTGGGCCTGATCATCCTTGGAATTGCCACGCCCACGGAAGCGGCCGCCACAGGCGCCGCGGCTACGATGCTCGTAAACCTCGTCTACGGCCGATTTAACAGGAAAATGCTCACCGCCTCCTTGAAAGGTTCACTGGAGGTGACGGTCATGGTCTTCATGATCATTGCCGCTTCCAAGACCTTCAGCAGCATCCTTGCCTTCAGCGGGGCCACCTCCGGACTGGTCAACATGGTTCAGGGCCTCAACCTTCACCCTCTCCTCATCCTCCTGGCCATGATGGTCATAGTGGCCCTCATGGGCTGCTTCATGGAGACGGTTTCCATCATGATGATCTGCCTGCCCGTCTTCATGCCCATCTCCAACGTCCTCGGCTTTGATCCGATCTGGTTCGGCGTTCTCATGCTCATCAACCTGGAGATGGGCCAGATGACCCCGCCTTTCGGCATGTTGATCTTCGTCATGCAGGGAGTGACCCCCAGTGATGTCACTTATGAGAAGATTGTCTGGTCCTCAGTGCCCTACATCTTGTTTGACATTATCGTCATCGCCATGATTGTCGCGTGGCCCCAGGTTGCGTTATGGCTGCCAAGGCTTGTCGGTGAATAAATGGCTGCGCCTGAAGGCGAGATTCGAAACGGGTTCCCCTCCTCCCCAGACTCGGTCCCCACTATCTGAGCCGTCCAGTATAGGTCCTTTTCCCGGGCGAAATACAGGGTTTACCCCATTTACCGATCTTTAAGATGCATCTAAGCTGAGAGAAGATCGCCGGTCTATTCCGGCCATCTCTTTCTACGGTAAGCCAGGGCAGGTGAGGAGGGGTTTTCATGGAAAAAGCATTGACGGTCAATCTTGGAAATGACCTGATCAGATTCTCCCAAGATGGAAGGGTGTCGGTCATCGATACCCTATTATCTCTCGGATGAAGAGCTGAATTGATATTTTAGGGTGAGAGATTTGATAAGATGGCCCAGGCACAGGGCGAATGAACACCCCTTCATTCATCGGCGGTTTCATGGCGGATCTGACCATTCACAACTATGAGGGCTTGTCTGAAGAAGAACTGAGTCAGGCACTGCTTGACGAGAAAAGGAAGATGTTCGGTTCCGAGGGCCTTGAAGATAGCTTCAGAGAAGGACCCGTAACCCTATATTCGGACCCCCACCGCAAACCCGAGGAGTAGCCCCCCTTCCGGCGATTGGCATCGGTGCCAAGCTTCCCCAGATCCTCTTCCATAATGCTAATCCGTGCTCTCACCTGATACGGGGGAATATGAGTATTGACGGCTTCGTAAAAAGTCCCGTTCACCCTTCGATACCCTGGTCGCCTTTGGCGCCGCCGTAGGCGGGTAAACCTCAGGGCGAACGCTTGGAAGCGACCGTAAGTATCTGTTTTTCCGTTCGTGGTGAGGTATCGAACCACGAACGGAATGGCGCCAGCGGACTTTTTACGAGTTCATCAGTATTGGTTCAAGACATTTTTTGAACCGCAGAATGTTGAACAAGGAATATCGAATTTAGAAGTGAATGCTTCATCATTTTGCGGTTCCTTGTTCACCATTCGATATTCAATGTTTTCAGGTGGCGAGAACCACATCTAAAATACCCGCGGTGTCCAGAGCACAAGAGGATCGAGCTGGAGCGGGAGATGGAGACCCGGGTGAGCCGTCAGATCCGTCGGCCTTTATGGAAGAGGTGTACCTTGGCCGGATTTATGTCCAAGGGGATCACATCGCCCTGCTTCAAAGACGCATCCTTGGGGGCCTGGAGCGTCAAAGGTTCCTTGCCAAGGTGGGCGTGGATATATTTTTCCGAGCCCGTATTGCTGATCATCTCCACCGTGGTATTTGGCCTCAGGGAGGCCGCAGGGGCGATGGCGATGTCCTCGGGACGGATACCCAACTCTACATCGTCTAGTGTCGAGTCGAGCTGAAGCCCTGCCAGATCCAAGAGAAAACCCGCCCCCTGAAAGCAGGGAAGGCCGTCCTTGATCACGACTTTTCCCCTGTACAGATTCATCTCCGGCGAGCCAAGGAAGGTCGCGACAAACCGATCGGCTGGCCGCGAATAGATGGCTTCCGGCGTGCCGATCTGGTGCATCCTTCCTTTCCCCATGACGACAACCTTGTCGCCCAGGGTCATGGCCTCCACCTGGTCA
>JAZDGZ010000189.1:0-3940 GCA_043806375.1 Pseudomonadota bacterium
GTCTTTTCACACTGTTTCTTAAATCTCTTGAGAGCGTTTTCGAAAGATTCGTTCTCTTTAATCTTAATGTCGGGCATCCATCTTTCCCCTCCTTTCATAACTGATGGACTCGTAAAAAGTCAAAAAAGTAAGAAAATGTCATGCTGAACTTGGTTCAGCATCTTACAAAATCAATGTGTTACGAGACCCTGAAACAAGTTCAGGGTGACAAATCAGGACTTTTTACGAGACCACCATAACTTAATTTTGAGAAAATTATTATACAATTTTATAGAAAAAAGTCAAATGATGCCAGCGCTTCATCATCCATTGAAAAATGGACTGCCTTGTTGTATGGTCAGAGGCAGGAGTCAAAATCGATACCCGTTCGCAGAAACAAAGGGGAGATTGCTTGAATGAAGACAGTCACGGCGGACATTCTGGTCATCGGCGGTGGATTGGCTGGAGCCTGGGCGGCCATCAAGGCCAAAGAGGCCGGAAGAGAAGTTGCTCTAATAGATAAAGGGAAGATCGGTCGCAGCGGCTCGAGTGTTTTTGCGGCCGGCTCTCTCAATATCTGCTTCCCTCAAGATAATAAAGAGGTGTGGCTAAACGAAATCGTCGAAAGAGGGGAGTATCTGAACGACCAGGAATGGGTCCTGTTGCAGTTGAACCAAACCTATCCCAACGTCATGGAACTCGATGCCCTGGGAAAAAGATACGGGATGAAGGTCCTGGAGCGGGGCGAAAATGGAGAACCGACCCGGAAGAGGGCTCGGGGAAATATTAACACCTTTACCACGGTCATCAACGCTCTGCCCATGATGGATACCCTGGTGCTCCGTCTGAAGGAACTCGGGATTCCGCTTTATGAACGTGTGATGGCGGTCGATCTTTTAACGGAGGGGGATCGCGTCTGTGGTGCCGTGGGTCTTGCCTACCGGGAGAATACCTTCTATACCTTCCTGGCCAAGGCCGTGGTCATGGCAGCCGGCGGATGTGGCTTCAAATCCTTTTTCCTGGGCCACAAGAACCTTACCGGGGAAGGCCAGGCCATGGCCTATGAGAAGGGGGCGATCTTTCGTAATCTCGACCAGGCCATGTCAAATACCACGGCCAAGGACTTGGACATCCACGGGCTCAGCCTGATGGTGGGGCTCGGTGGAAGGTTCCTGAACAAAGATGACAAAGAATTCATGTGGGAACACGAACCCGAGGTAGGAAATCGTGCCCGGCTCACCAAACTGACGGTGGCGATGGCGAAAGAGGCCAAGGCAGGAAGAGCGCCTCTCTATCTCGATTTGCGTCAGGTCGCGCCGGCCGATCAGGAGTTGCTCAAGAGAATCTTGCCCGAGGGCTTCAAAGCCTTCTCCAGCATGGGGCTTAATCCCTTTAAACAGAAGATAGAGTGGATTCCGGCCTTTCAGGGCTCGAACGCCCACGGGGGAGGTATCGCCATTGACACACGGTGTGCCACCAATGTTCCCGGCCTTTACGCCATCGGCGACTCCAGTTGCACGCCGGAGCATGGCACCTGGTCGATCACCGGACTGAATCTTGCTTTCTGCTTCGTCTCCGGCTTTCAAGCCGGCACACACGCGGCAAACGATGTGGCCAACGTCGACCTTCCCGACAGGAGGAAGACAGGCAAAGCGGCAAAGAGGGCGATGGCTCAAGCGCTGGCTCCGCTGGATCGCGTCCACGGGCTGGCCCCGGAAGAGGTCACACGAAAGATTCAGGAGACGATTATTCCCTGCGATGTCTGTTACCTTCGTAATCAAGAGCGTCTCCAGGCCGCCCTTGAGAAAATGGTCCGAATCCGCCGGGAGGAGGTGCAGAAGGTTTCTGCCAACAGCACCCATTCCTTGATGAAGGCCCTGGAGGTGCCACCCATGGCTCTCGTGGGCGAGATGATCTTGCGCTCTGCACTTTATCGGAAGGAATCACGGGGCTTCCAGTACCGTGAAGACTATCCCTTAACAGACAATGTCGATTGGCTTAAATGGATTATGGTCAAGAAGGATGGCGAGGAGATGCGGGTCTGGGCGGAAGAATTTCCCACGCCCTACATCAAACCGCCCCGGGAAAAATATCCACCCCGCTAACAAGGGTTTTCTCCCCTTGAGACCGTGTTGTCATAAGTTGAACAGGAGAATGGAACAGACAAACGGATTCTAAAGCAATAGAAGGTGGGAAAAAATTAAAGCAGAGAGAAAAAGGTTTCTTGCCCAACGAGGGGTGGGCCGTTTGGAAAACTTTATAGCGCAACCTTTTCCGAGAAACCATCCTGTAAATTTGCAGGATTTACGTAGGCTTATTCCCAGCGTTGATTGCCCTAATTAAATGTTCGCAATTATAAAGTTTGGAGAATGGTCCACCCCTTGTAGGGCTGAAAAAAAGAGGAGATCCATTTTTCACACTTTCACAATCTTTCGGGCAAGGGGAAAAATCCGTACGTCGAGGAAATGACATGGGCATTGAACAGATTAAGAAAGATCGGTGCAAGAACTGTGGTCGATGTTATGATGTCTGTCCGATGGATGTCTTTCAAAAATTGGCAGGGCAGACGTTTATTGCCTATCCCGAAGATTGCATGTGCTGTTATCTGTGCGAGATCGAGTGCCCGACCGGCGCACTCATGGTGACGGGCAAACGCACCAGAGAAATTCCTTTCCCGTATTAATCACTCGTGGATGGTGATGTTCATTCCGGCCTTGATCCTTAGAGAAACTCCTCATCATTTCTCATGAGCAGAAAATCGATCCCCAGGCTCTTCATGACCTCGCGGACCGCCTTCCACCTCCGTTCGAGTTCACCGGTCGATATACAGGTCGTCAGTCTCTCTTTGGGGTCTTCCATGGTTTTTCTGATCTCCTTTAAACGACTCTGGTCAAGGGGTTATTCCCAACTTTTTCACGAGCGCTTCCTCAGGAATACCGGTTGAGAGATCCCAGCCCAGGGCCGCGTAAGCTTCGTCCTTCAAGGCTTCCAGCGGGACAGTGCTCCCTTTGTTCGGACCATCCGGCAATGGCTCCTTGAGCAGCCGTTCGGGCAGAGTGTCATCCTCTCTCCCCAACCCCTCCCGGATGTTAAAGAGGCGCTCCAGAGTCAGAATTCTCAGGCCAACCTCATCAAGGTACTCCCGGCTGCAGGGGACGCCTGTCAGAGAGGTCACCAGAAGCTCGAACAGGGGAACCATCACCTTGCGCGGGAAGGTGCAGAGGACAATGGAGTCGGTAAGGATTCGACTGATCGCCTCCTTCTTCAGGAACGGGCCTTTCCCTTTTATTTCCAGGTTCGTGCCATTGGCAGCCTCGATACGGGCAGGAAGGCCGAAGCCGTGATGGTCCCCTCCCTTTGGATTTAAGGCAAACGCAAGGGCTTGCCCAAAAAGACCCCGGCACTCGTACCCTCCCATCTCAAGCCCTTTGCAGTGTATGGCGAATGCAGATGAGCCTGGAATGTGATTGGCAAGACGCCGCGTCCCTTCCCCCCAGAGGTAACCGGCGCCCTCACGGTTGACGATCTTTTTGAGGCAGGCCATCACCGCGCCATCATCGCCAAACTGCAATTTTAATCCATCTGTCTGAGACGTATCGATCAGCCCCTTTGTGAAACACTCCATGAGAAAGCTGATGGTCAAACCTGCCGTGATCGTATCGATTCCATATTCATCGCATATTTCGGCAGCAGCCACGATGGCGTCAAACTTGCCGATTCCACAATTTGAACCGAAGACATACATGGTTTCATACTCTGGGCCATCGCAGAAGGCTCCCTGATAAGGGCCCTCTTCGATTTTAATATGGTGGGAGCAGGGATTCGGACAGAAGGGGCCGCAGGAGATATTCTTTCGCGGCCACTTGTCCTTGTTCAAGGTCGGCGCAATCTCTGCCAGTTTTTCCGTCTCGAAGACCCCGGTCTGCCAGTTCCGTGTGGGAAGCATCCCCAGCTGATTCAT
>JAZDGZ010000190.1:0-4363 GCA_043806375.1 Pseudomonadota bacterium
GAAGGGAAAACCCTATCCTTTGATGAACTGGTTGAGCGGATCGCGCCGAAGGATCTCATTTTTGTGGGTGAAGTGCACGACAACCCCGAGCACCATCTCATACAGGTCCAGATCCTCCAGGCCCTGATCGCATCCCCCGGCCCCCTGGTGATCGCCATGGAATTCTTTCAGCAAGGGCACCAGGTGGCCCTTGACCGCTACCTGCGCGGCGAGATCACCGAGGCAGAATTCCTTAGGGATGTGAACTGGAATGAAAGCTGGGGTTATGATTATCTCCTTTACCGACCTCTCCTCCTGATGGCCAAGGAGAAGGGGATCAAAGTTCTGGCCCTCAACGCCCCGGCCGCGATCGTGAAAAAGGTGGCGAGAGAAGGGCTCAAGGGCCTCGATCTCGACGAAAGAGATCAATTGCCCCTGGATATTGATTTGACCGTAGAGGCCCATCGTGCCTATCTGCTCAACATCTACAGGCGACACCCGCACGAGGACCTGAAGGATTTCGAATATTTCTATGAGGCCCAATGCGTATGGGAAGAGACCATGGCCCGTAACCTCTCAAAATATCAAAGGGAAACGGGGGAAAGACTGGTTGTTTTTGCGGGCAGTGGGCACATCATCCATAAGTTCGGAATTCCCGACAGAACAATCAGGCGATCCCCAGCCGCTCTGGTGACGATCATGCCCTATCCCATAGGCAAGAAAGAAGCCTTCGAAAGGGAAACGGCTGATTATGTCTGGCTAACGCCGGATTATCCGCACAGGGCCGTAAGACCTTCCATGGGGAGGACAAGACCCTGACAATGTCGCACGAGGAATACGAATATCGGTACTGCCCGGTTTGCGGAGGAGGGCTTAAAACCCTGGCGCTGAAGGATCAGGAACCTGAAAGATTGGTCTGTTCCCGCTGTGAGTTCATTTTCTATCTGGACCCCAAGGTGGTCGCCTGCTCCATCGTTGAAATGGACAACCGAATCATCCTGCTCAAGCGCGACATCAACCCCCAAAAGGGGAAATGGGTTATTCCGGGCGGGTATGTGGATCGGGGGGAAGAGGTCAGAGCGGCGGCACTGAGGGAAACCGAGGAGGAGTGCCGCCTGAAGACGCGGATCAAGCATCTCCATGGCGTTTACTCTTATCCGGGCCGGCTGGGAGTGGTCGTGGTCTACGTGGCCGAGTATCTCTCAGGGCAGTTGATCACCGGCGACGAGAGCCGGGATGCCAGGCTATACCGTCCGGAGGAGATCCCCTGGGATGATCTGGCCTTTCGAAGCACCGTGGATGCCCTCAGGGACTATTGTAGGCAAGGGGGGAGTGAGACTCCACCAGCAGAGCTGGTGGCATCAGGTGACCCCCTCGAAGGGGGTTAAACTGAATTCCGATGAGCAAATTCGAAATCCGAAGCACGAAAACCTAAACAAATTCAAATGACAAAAATTTCGATGTCCGAAACAATGATAATGAGTTCTGGTGACAGGATTGTTGGGTTTCGGTCATTTGAAAATTTGGATTTTGGATTTGTTTCGAATTTCGATATTTGACATTCGAATTTCAAGCCACCCCTTTTACCCCGGATCGGTCTAATCTATCCGGGTCCTCCACCCGAGGTGGAGGGTTTAGTGACAACTAAGGACCTGCCGAAAACGCGAAGGAAGATAACGCTATGGTAACGATCAAGGCTGAAAGGATTCAAGACCTTACAAAGAAGGAACTGGATTCCATCATGATGAGATCCACGGAGGACGTCTCCTCTGTCTCTGAGGGGGTTCGAAAGATCGTGGAGGACGTCAGGCAAAGGGGTGACGCCGCCCTTCTTGAGGCGAACAGGGAATTCAAAGATGACGTTACCGCGGCGGATCTCAGGGTCAGCCCTGAAGAGGTTGCGCTTGCCTACAAGCAGGTGGACCCCGAGATCGTCGACTGCCTTCAACAGGCCGCCCGGAACATCACCAGGTTCCACAGGGCCCAGATCGAAAGGGAGATGTGGTCTATAGAAATCGTGGAGGGCGTCCTCGCGGGTCGCCTCGTTAGGGCCATGGACCGCGTCGGCTGTTATATCCCGGGAGGAAGGGCGGCCTATCCGAGCACCGTTCTCATGACCGTCATTCCCGCAAAGATCGCGGGCGTCGGCGAGGTCTTCATCACCACGCCTCCAGGGAAGGACATGAAGGTCCCCCCAGTGACCCTGGTGGCGGCCGACGTTGCGGGTTGCACCCAGGTCTTCAAGGCGGGAGGCCCCTGGGGCATCGCGGCACTTGCCTTTGGTACAGGGACCGTACCAAGGGTGGATAAAATTGTGGGACCTGGAAACAAATACGTCACCGCCGCCAAAATGATCGTCTATGGTCAAGTGGACATCGATTCACCGGCCGGGCCGAGCGAGGCCTTGATCCTCGCCGACGATAGCGGCGACGGGACCATCATCGCATTCGACTTTCTCTCTCAGATCGAGCATGATCCGGACTCAGCGGCCGTTCTGGTGACCACCTCTCCAAGGCTGGCGGAAGAGGTCTGCCTTGCCCTGAACCGGGAGTTTGAATCCCTCCCCAGGAGGGAAATTTTAGAATCTTCCCTGGCCAAACACTCCCGAATCCTCATTGCGGCAGACATGGAGAGGTCCATCGATTTCGCCAACGAATATGCGGCGGAGCACCTTCAGATCATCACCGAAGACCCCTTCTTTATCTTGAACAAGATAAGGCATGCAGGCTCCATCTTCCTCGGCCCTTATGCCCCCGTTCCTGCGGGCGACTACGCCACCGGCACCAACCATGTCTTGCCCACCGGCCAGTGCGCCCGCATGTTTTCCGGCCTCTCTGTGGACGATTTCATCAAGAAACCCACCTTTCAGTATCTGAGCAAAGAGGGGCTTTCCCGCTTAAGGCACGTCGTCACTACCCTGGCGAAGGCCGAAGGTCTTCCCATGCATGCGAGGGCCGTAGAGGCCAGGTTCAAGTAGCGTCCCGGGGATAGGATGGCCTTTCGAAGTGGTTGCAATATTGCCATTTCTTGTTGATATTCATGGATGAATCATTTATAGACAGGACCATTGCTGTCCACAATAAATGCAATTTGGCGATTCTTACACAAATACCCTTTACCGATGAAAGAAACCTTGACAAGGAGGATTACAGGCTATGGCAGACGTCAAAGGCTACAACATGCCGGATGAACTCTATTACCACAAAGAGCACAGTTGGGCGCGTGTGGATGGAACCAAGGTGACTGTGGGCATGAATGATTTCTTCCAGAAAGAGGCGGGAGACATCGTCTTCATTGATCTTCCTGAAGAAGAGGAAGAGGTCGGCCAGGGAGAGGTCTGCGGCAAGATCCAGTCGAGAAAATGGATCGGGAAACTGGTTGCCCCCGTTTCCGGAGAAATCGTGGAGATCAACGAGGATCTTGAGGAAGACACCAGCCTGATAAACTCCGACCCCTACGGGAAAGGCTGGATTCTTGTCATAGAGGCTTCAGATCTGGAGTCCGAACTGGAAGATCTGATGCAGGGAGAGCCCCTCATCAGCTTTATAGAGCAAGAGGTCAAGAGGGCAGAGGAGGAGAGGGCGAAAGCCTAAGGGATTGAAGATTGAATATTGTTGATTGAATATTGCAGATCAAAACCTCTTATTTCAATAATCAATCTTGAATCGAAAATCATCAATTGGTGTATCATGAGCACCCACTGGCGTCTCTTTAAGAATATCTCGAGACCGGTTTCCACCGCAGAAGGTCTGGCAGTGGACGACACCCTTCCCGAGTCTGTTGCCAACCACCAATCCCCGCCCATCCTCCATTTGTACACCTTTGTCCCGTCTGTTATCGTGGGCAAATACCAGGACATCGAGGCGGCGTTGAAGCTCGACAGGTGTCGCGCCAGGGGCATTGAATTCAATCGAAGAAGCACCGGCGGCGGAACCGTGATCATGGGCCCGCAGATCATTGCCCTGGGTCTCGGAATCAACGTCGATTGGCCCGGATTGGAGAAGGGGGCCGTGGGAGGGGTCTTTGAATCTGTGGGCCGTGTCCTGATCAAGGCCCTCGAAAGGCTGGGCGTTTCATCCTATTTTCAACCCAAGAATGACCTGGAGGTCTCCGGGAAAAAAATCGCCGGGTTGTCCGCCGCATCGGAGAGCGGAAAGAGCCTCCTTTTTCACACCAGTTTTCTGGTTGACTTTGACGTAGAACTGATGACCGACATCATGAACACCCCTCTGGAAAAACTGAGCGACAAGGGGTACAACTGTTTCAGCCAGCGTATGACGACAGTCAGGCAGGAACTGGGCAAGAATATCCCTGTAACCACCGTGATGGATGCGATCCAGGGAGCCTTTGAAAGCGAATTCGGCATACGGTTTCAGGAAGATGA
>JAZDGZ010000191.1:0-6193 GCA_043806375.1 Pseudomonadota bacterium
GTCATTGGTCTTCTCAAAGAAGTGATAGGCATCGTTATTCTTGAGATAATCCCTGGCATCCAATCCCAGGTCGGCCCCCCGCCTCACGGTCAAGGGATCCACAACGGCCCCGGCCGCGCTCGTCGGCCCGTCGTTTCCGTCCGTTCCGCCGCTTAGGATGACCACCCTCGGCTTGATATCCCGCAGTTCCCAGGCCGAAGCCAGACAAAACTCCTGATTTCTCCCGCCAAGCCCCTCCCCTCGAATCGTCACCGTGGTCTCTCCCCCGGAGATGATGCAGGCAGGGGGTTGGAGGGGGTGACCTGTCATCAGGATCTCCTTGGCAATGGCTGAGTGGACCCTTGCCACATCCCTGGTTTCGCCCTCCACCATGGAGGAGAGGATCAGGGTCCTGTATCCCAGGTTTTCGGCCGCCACCCTGGCCGCATCCAGGGCCAGGATATTGCTTCCGATGATAAAATTGTGGACCTTTTCAAAAATGGGATCCCCCTCTTTGGGCGTCTCAGGGACCTCTCCCTCCGTGCCTTTCCGAAGGTACGTCCTTACCGACTCAGGAAGGTCATGAAGCCCGTATTTCTCCACAATGGCCCAGGCCTCCTCAAAGGTGCTCGCATCAGGGACAAAAGGGCCTGAGGCTATCACATCCACCTTGTCTCCCACGACATCGGAAAGCATCAGATTGACCGTAGTCGCCGGGAAGGCGGCCCTGGCCATCTGACCCCCTTTTGAAAAAGAGATGTGTTTCCTGATGGTATTGATCTCGTCGATGCTCGCCCCGCACTGCAGAAGTCTCCTGGTTACATCCTGTTTTTCGGTCAGGGTGATTTCACCGGCCGGCATAGGAAGCAAGGCCGACCCCCCTCCGGAGATCAACGAAAAGACCAGGTCCTTTTCCCTCGCCCCCCTTAGAATATCCAGAATTTTCTTCGTCCCCTCAACCCCCTTTTGATCGGGGAGGGGGTGGTCGGCCTCTACGGTATCAATGAAAGAGAGACTCTCGGTAAAGCCGTACTTGACGTTGATGGCGCCCCCGGCGATTCTCTCTTCGAGGAGGCCTTCCATCGCCCTGGCCATGGGGGCCGTCGCCTTTCCGCCACCGACCAGGAAAATGCGGTCAAAGGCCTTCAGATCCAGTTCGGTCATCGTCTGCCCCTGCTCTCCCAGGAAAAGGCGCATCTTCTCAATATGGACGAATTGTTGCACCGCCTCGTAGGGGTTGACTCTCTTGACGGCTGCTCGAAACAGAGTTACCGCCTCTGAACGCATCTGCTTGAGCAGATTTTCCTCCATGGATGAAATGATCATCTTCTGCCCCCCGATAAAGTGAAGCTCCCCGCGCGTCGGATCGGGGCATCTGTGGCTTAGGCAAGTCGCAAAGATCACTTTATCACGCTCAGAGTGATAGCATAAGAAAAAAATAAACCAATGCCCCCGCGGGGCTATGGGTGAAAGACGGCTTTCTTGAATCTGTAGAAATGAATTATTGAACCGGCAATTAAATAGACCGAGTGGATTTAAGCTTGCTTTGAATTCGCATCTCCATATTCCCCCTTGCAAGTCGCATGGCCCATGCTAAAATACTCTCAGAAAAAAAGTGGGGGTGCGTGATGATTAAAATAGAAGGCAGAAGTATCATCTCCATATTTGACGCCATAGAAGACAGCATCTATGTCATCAAAAGGGACTACACCATAGAATTCATGAACCAGGCCATGGTGAGGGACTTTGGAGAGAGAACCGGAGAGAAATGCTACCGGGTGTTAAATGGTTGTGACGAAGTATGCCCATGGTGCAGGAATGAAGAGGTATTTGAAGGCCTGACACTCCACAGGGAATTGTACCTCCCCGGCATTGATAAACACTATAGGCTCACTGAAATGCCTTTGAGAAAGGAGGATGGGACTCTTTCAAAGGTGAGCATGTATAGAGACATCACGCTGCGAAAAAAAACCGAGGAAAAAGCCAGGGCTTCAGAGGAAGATTACGAAAGGCTATTTGAGCATGTTCCCAGCGGTCTATATGTGAGTAGCAAAGAAGGAAGATTTTTGAATGCGAATCACTACCTTCTGAAGATGTTGGGCTATGAGAGCAAGGAGGAATTCTTGGAGATAGACATCACCAAGGACCTTTATGTGCGGCCCGAAGACCGCCGGAAATTCATGGATGAAATAGAACGAAATGGCTATGTCATTGACTATGAAGCCAATTTTAAGAAAAAGGATGGCAGTATCATACCCGTCTTGCTGACCGCCCATGTCCGTTATGATCAAAAAGGAAAGGTTTTGGGATATGAAGGCATCATTGTGGATCAGTCCCAAAGAAAAGAATTGGAGGAGGATTACAGGCGGTTGTTTGAACATGTTGGATGTGGCGTATTCATTAGCACAAAAGAAGGAAAGTTCCTGAATGCCAATCAGGCCCTGCTGGACATGCTGGGCTATGCGAGCAAGGTGGAATTTCTGAATATCGATATCACCAAGGACCTTTATGTGCGGCCTGAAGACCGCCAGAAATTCATGGGTATGATTGAGCGGGATGGTCGTGTGGTTGACTGGGAAGTTGAATTTAAACGCAAGGATGGCTCTTCAATTTCAGTGTTGCTCACCAGTCATGCACGCTACGATCAACAAGGGAAAGTCATCGGTTATGAAGGAATCAACGTTGATCTTTCGCAATGGAAACAGATGGAAAGAGAACGCCGGGAGGCCCATGATTTCTTGAAAAATATCATCATGAGTTCACCCAATGCCATCATGGCAGCCGATCTGAAGGGGAATATTATTATTTGGAACAGCGCGGCTGAAGAGACCTTGGGGTACAAGCCCGACGAGGTCATTGGAAAGATGAACATCAACAAGATCTATCCGGCAGGAACCGCCAAAGAAGTCATGAAAATGATGAGGAGCCCGCAATATGGCGGACTGGGCAAATTGAGGTCTTATCCTATGATTTATGTGAAAAGAGATGGACAGATCCTGGAAGGCAATCTATCTGCCTCCCTCATTTACGATACCCAGGGCAAGGAGGTGGCCTCCGTGGGCATCTTTGTCGATCTCAAGGAGCGATTGGAAATGGAACGAAAGTTGAGGGATACTCAAGAGCAATTACTCCAGTCAGAGAAGTTGGCCGCCATGGGTAGACTGACCTCGCAGATTGCTCATGAACTGAACAACCCCCTCTATGGGATTATGAACACGCTGGAACTTCTTAAATCGGAAGTCCCTCCTGATAGCAGGAGAAGGAAGATCCTCGATATGGCCCTTTCGGAAACGGTGCGCCTGACAGATCTGCTGCGAAAAATGCTGAGTTTCTCGAAACCTGATGAAGAAGAAAGACAACCGGCAGATATTAATTCTATCCTGGACGAGATTTTGCTTCTGGTCAGAAAACAATTGCATGAAAACAGCATTCGCACCACATTTTCATATGGCAATGACTTGAAAAAAGTCTACGCGTCCAAGAACCAGCTTCGGCAGGTTTTTCTTAACATGATTTCCAATGCCAGGGACGCCATGCCCGATGGAGGGACACTCAGCATAAATACGATGTCCGTGGGCGATCATATCCATATTGAGGTCTCTGACACCGGCATAGGCATCAGGGAAGAGAACCTTGATAGGATATTTGATGCCTTTTTTACAACCAAAGACAGCGTCAGGGGTGTAGGGCTCGGACTGTCCGTTTGCTACGGGTTCATCAAAGAGCATGATGGCGACATAAACGTCAGGAGTAAAGTGGGCGAAGGAACGACCTTCACCATTACCCTCCCGGTTTACAAAGAGGATGTCCGTCGGGAGACTTAGCACCTTGGTTCGTATATATGGTAACGTATTTCCATTGTACCGCGTTGCCGTTATTACTCCCGCTGGATTGCGTCTTTCGAGGCTGTGTCGCAATTCGTCATCCCCCGGCTTGCTTTGTAAGCCGGGGGATCGAGAAGATGCTGTTTTTGTTTACATTTCCTGGATTCCGGATCTCGTCCGCCAACGGCGGCCTCGTCCGGAATGACGGTTTAGACGAATTACGACACAGCCTCGAAAGACGCAATCGAATTTATGAAATTGGCTACTTAGGCTCAAGTTTTGCGCCAAAGCCTGTTTTTCCGTTCTACGGCTTTCTTCTTGAGAGGCTCCCCCTGAAGATCCTAATGACCCCTGAGCCCTTATTCCCCTCTTTTTAGGTTCCATCCTTGACCGGGCATTGGATGTGGATGCCGGAATTGATGATCTCGTAAAAAGTCGAAAATGACCATTTTCCGTCATTCCGGCTCCCGCCCCGCGGGGCGGGAATAAACTCCAGCCGGAATCCAGCCTTTTCAATTAGTTACAGAAGTCCTGGACCCCGTTTTTCAACGGGGTGACGACTTTTTACGAATGCATCAGAACTGACTCTTCAAATTATATTTATTGCCATATTTATAGATTTTATAGGTTTTATTTTTTTCTTGACAGCCTATAAAAACTATAATAAACGTAAAATTGGAATATACGCTTAGCACAGTTCCGCCGGGAGCACGAAGGAACGGGGTCTTAAATCATCTCCAAAAACCATCGGGGGGCCGCTTATGGAGGATATTTTCACTGTTTACCAGGCAAGCAGACACTGCAGCGTCTCTCCGAAGACCATCATCAACTGGATAGATGCAGGCCATATAGACGCTTACAGGACCGTAGGAGGGCACCGGCGCATCAAACAGTCTCATCTGGAGGATTTTATGAGGAAGCAAGGCATTCCCATACCCGAAGAGGAGCCTCTTGGCGAGAGAAAACGCATCCTTATTGTGGATGATGATCCAATCATCGTGGAGACGATCGTCCTGGCGCTGGAGGAAGATGAACACGATTATGAAATCATTTCTGCAGCGGATGGCTTCGAAGCAGGGCTTCAGGTCAACCATTTCAAGCCCCATCTCCTCATCCTCGACATCATGATGCCGGACATTAAGGGGTTTGAGGTCTGCAAGAGAATAAAATCGGACCAAAAGACCAAAGAAACGAAAATCATCGTCCTCTCCGCTTATCTCGATGAGGAGAAATTTAAAAAGATGAAAGAAAACGGAGCAGATCTTTGCTTCTCAAAGCCACTGCCACTGCCCCAATTGAAAAAAGAGGTCGCCCAGTTGCTGGGACTCGCCTGAGGCGTCGGTGGTCCACTCTCTTGAGCCTTCACGCGTGGGGCAATCCGGGAGGTAAAGGATGAGATTAAAAGAAGCCCTCGAAAAAAAGAGATTCGCGGTCACATCGGAGATACAGGCTCCGATCGATGAGGACCCGCATCAACTGATAGAACGCCTGGAACGGGTGCGGGGCCGCATCGACAGCATTACCGTACCCGAACTGGAGATTGAGGGCATCGTCGGGGATAGCCTCAAAATGTGCGAACTCCTCAAGCAGAACCGGTTCGAATCCATATACCAGACCACGACACGAGACAAAAGCCGGCCGCAACTGCAAAAGGACCTGATCGCAGCCCATGAGGCGGGGGTGGATAACCTTCTGGTGTTTACGGAGGATTACCGGATTACAGGGGATAGTCTCCAGGAGATGATGTTCTTCCACGTGGACGCAGGAAAGCTTGCATCGGTCTTGGAGCACCTTCGAGAGGGACACACGGTGGATGGCAGGGAACTCCCGTTCAAGGCGGATTTCACCCTTGGCTCCGGCGTGGAATCCAAGTGGGGAAAAAGCGTGCCTGATCTGGAATTGAAGGAAATGGAGGAGATGGCCAGGCTGGGCACTGGATATTTCCTCACCACCCCTGTTTTCGACATTGCCCTCTTTGAAAAATTCCTGAAACAGGTGAACACCTTCGGAATTCCTGTCATTGCAGAGGTTATGATCCTGAGGACGGCAGGGATGGCCCAATTTCTGAATCGCCATCTCAGATCAGGGTTGGTGCCTGAGTGGATTATCAAAAAATTGGCTAAGGCGACTGATCGGCAAAAGGCCAGCATTGAGATATTCACTGAAATCGTCACCTCTTTGAAGGACTTGTGTCAGGGCGTGCACATCATCACCATCGGGGCAGAAGATAAGTTGAAGCTCTATCTGGACGCGGCGAAACTGAAATAAAACATGGAACAGATCAGCCTAAAGATCAATGGAAAAAGGATCACCTGTCGATCCGGAGCCAGCATCCTGGAGGCGGCCCGGCAACATGAGATAAGAATCCCGACGCTGTGCGATCATCCCCA
>JAZDGZ010000192.1:0-3556 GCA_043806375.1 Pseudomonadota bacterium
ATGCCTCATGCCCAAGGCAGGAAGATTCCGGCAGAGTGCGAATCCGCCACACTTTATGGGCAATTCTAACCCCGCTTTCTGAGAGGAGGCAGGGGTTTTCTGCTTCTGGTGGCAGCTCACGGCTTAATCCTGGCAGAAGAAAGGATAGGGAAAAACCGACATAGTTAACAGCGCCTTACAGAATCATGCGTGTTACAAGAGAGTTGGGTTTGAAGGTCTGGGCAGTAAGTGTGATAATCAAAGATCAGGACATGACCCCAACCCTACACGAGACCAGGAGTTTCCTTGAATGGACCTAACCACTCACAACAAGATCGTTTCCTTTATCTGGGGGATTGCCGACGATGTCCTTCGGGACCTTTTCAAGCGCGGTAAATACCCGGACGTCATTCTCCCGATGTGCGTCCTTCGCCGCTTTGATGCCGTATTGGAGCCGACGAAGAAAGCCGTCTTGGAAACCAAAAAGATGCTTGATGACCTCGGAATGACCGAGCAACGTGTCGCCCTGTGCGAGTCTGCCAAGCAATCCTTCTACAACACGTCCAGGTTCACGCTCAAGGACCTGAAATCCCGCGGCAGCCAGCAGCAACTTCGCCAGGATTTCGAGGCTTATCTCGACGGCTTTTCCAGCAATGTTCAGGACATCATTGAAAATTTCAAATTCCGGAACCAGCTTCCTACCCTTTCAAAGGCCGACGCCCTTATGACGTTGATCGAAAAATTCCTTGATCCCGATATTAACCTCAGCCCCTATCCCGTCTTTAACGGCGACGGGTCGATTAAGCACCCGGCAATGGACAATCACTCCATGGGGACGATCTTTGAGGAACTCGTTCGCAAGTTCAACGAAGACAACAACGAAGAGGCCGGTGAGCACTGGACCCCGCGCGATGCGGTGAAACTGATGGCAAACCTGATCTTTTTGCCCGTTGCCAACGAGATCAAGTCAGGCTCCTACCTGCTCTATGACGGTGCCTGCGGCACCGGAGGCATGCTCACGGTGGCCGAAGAAACGCTCAAAAAGCTCGCCGAGGAGCGGGGTAATACGGTCAAGACCCACCTTTACGGCCAGGAGATCAACCCGGAAACCTATGCCATCTGCAAGGCAGACATGCTTATAAAAGGCGAAAACGCCGAACACATCATCGGAGGGGCGGAGTATTCGACTCTCGCCAATGATGCCTTCCGCGCCCGGGAATTTGACTTCATGCTCTCAAACCCACCCTATGGCAAAAGCTGGAAAAAGGATCTGGAAGCCATGGGAGGCAAAGACGGGATGCGCGACCTGCGCTTTAGGATCTCCCACAACGATGAGCTTGACTATTCGCTCGTCACCCGCTCCAGCGACGGGCAGATGCTCTTCCTGGCCAACATGGTCTCCAAGATGAACCACAAGACGCCTCTGGGCAGCCGGATCGCCGAGGTACACAATGGTTCGTCCCTGTTCACCGGCGATGCCGGGCAGGGAGAGAGCAACATCCGGCGCTGGATCATCGAAAACGATTGGCTGGAGGCTATCGTCGCGCTGCCCCTCAATCTTTTCTACAATACCGGTATTGCCACCTATATCTGGGTGCTCTCCAATCGAAAACCCGAGCATCGAAAAGGCAAGGTGCAGCTCATCGACGCCACCCAGTGGTTCAAGCCCCTGCGCAAGAACCTCGGTAAAAAGAACTGCGAACTCTCCGAGGAGGATATCCACCGCATCTCTGATACCTTTCTCGCCTTTGAGGAAACGGAACAGTCCAAGGTTTTTACGAACGAACACTTCGGCTACTGGAAGGTCATTGTTGAACGACCCCTTCGTTTACATAGCCGACTTTCAATGGAAGCCATCGAATCTTTGCGCTTTTCATCCGGTGACGAGGACATTCGCTCTCAGCTTTACGAGGAGTTCGGCGATCCCCTGTTCGAGGACTTCATCAGCGTAAAAGCGCAACTGGAAAAACGACTGACCGAGTGGGGCAACGGCGACCAGGAGGGCGATACAGAGGAAGGCATGCCCGGCCGAAACAGGCTGCCGGAAGGAAAAAAGAAGAAGCTTCTCAACCCTCATACCTGGGAACGCGATGCCCGCCTCGTAGAAACGGCCTTTGCCCTGCGGCAGGAACTCGGCGAAGGTCTTTTTGAGGACCATAATGTTTTTCGCATGGCAGTAAAAGACACGCTCGAAAAACCCGGGCGCAAGGTTTCCACTGCCGATCTGAAGATTATCCTTCGCGCTGTGAGCTGGCGTGAGGAGGCCGCCCCGCCCGTCATTGCCAAGGTTCATAAAAAAGGGAAGGCTGCGCCCGATTCGCTTCGAGGCCGGTACAAGGCCAAGGTGGACGGAAACAATTGTCTTGTGGAATACGAGCCGGACAGCGATTTGCGCGACACCGAGCAGGTGCCGCTCTTGGAGCCGGGGGGCATCGAAGCGTTTATTCGCCGTGAAGTGCTGCCTTACACGCCGGACGCGTGGATTAAGGAAGATGCTACCAAGATCGGCTACGAGATCTCTTTCACCCGCCACTTTTACAGGCCCACACCCCTGCGCACTTTAGAAGAAATCCGAGCCGATATCCTCGCAGTGGAAAAAGAGGCGGAAGGACTGCTCGACGGCCTTCTGAAAACAAAGGATGGGCGCGGCTCATGACCACGACTCCTGAACAGATCGATGTCTGGCGCCGTATGGGTTCGCGCGAAAGCCCAGCGAAGGCCGCCCGTAATCTTTTTCTCAGGCCTGCTCCAAGGGGCCCCGAGGAAGCGCTCCATTCTTTGAAACGTAGGGTCGGCCACTGTGCCGACCTTTTTATGGCGGACGCGGTGACCCATCCTACTATCTGCCCTTCTGGGCCTGATTTCTTATTTAAGAGATAATCCCGTGAAGACATCCCTGAACACTATAATTCAAATAAAATCAGTGGCTTGTTTATTTAAGCGTTTGCTTTTGAGAGCCTGTTTTTTTTTCGGGGAGAGGCAGTGAAATGATTGATGGACTAAAACCCTATCTCGAATATAAGGCGTCGGGGCTCCCCTGGCTCGACCACATCCCCATCGGATGGAAAATCCTGCGCGGTAAGAGCGTTTTTCACGTTCTTGATGTTCGTTCAGAGTCAGGAAAGGAAGAGATTCTCACCGTATCAGCTTCTGATGGAGTTATTCCAAGGCGTAATAAGGCAGTTACGATGTTTATGGCAAAATCCTATATCGGGCATAAACTCTGCTGGCCAGGCGATTTGGTTGTGAACAGCCTTTGGGCGTGGATGCAGGGCTTGGGATTCTCCACACATCACGGATTGATAAGCTCTGCCTACAGCGTTTATCGGCCAAGATTGGATTTCTCCCGCTACTGGAGATTCTTTCACTACCTTTTGCGATCGGCTGTCTATAAATGGGAGTTCCAAACTCGATCCAAAGGTGTATGGTTATCGCGACTCCAACTCTCCGATTTAGCTTTTATGGATATGCCGATATTGATTCCACCTAAGGATGAAGCCACCGCCATCGTGAAATTCCTCGACCACGCGACCCGCAGGCTGAACCGCGCCATCCGGGCGAAACAGAAGGTGATCGC